>VGYV01000781.1 GCA_016872855.1 Planctomycetota bacterium | reverse complement strand
AACCAGATGCCGGAATAGCCGTTGGAGGTGCCGATCTCGACGACGTGTTTGGCCCCAACGGCCTCGGCGAGGAGCCGCAGCAATCGCCCGTCCTCCCGCGGCACGTTCATCATCCCGCGCGACTGGTTCTGACGCATGTCGGCAAGGACATCGAGGATTTTCTTCTCCGCATCGTCCTTCGGGATGGGTGCGGCCGCCGTGGGCGTGACGCGGGGAGGCCGCTCCGGCCCCTTGGGTCCCGGCCCCTCTCCGCTCAGCCCCACGCTGCCGACAAACAGACTCCCCGCCGCCAACGCCGCCGCCAGCCACTTCAACATCGCCGATTCCTTTCCGCCAATGTGTTCGAGGGACGCGCCACGCCGGCGCCCAACGCGAGCCATTGTACAGGGCAGCCACACGGCGGTTCAAGTAGGGGTCTTGCACCGCGGGGGCGTTTCCCCTATCGGCTTAGGGCCTGAAGCTGGTCTTGAAGGCGTTTGTCCACCTGAACCATCCCGCCGCGCCGGACCATGGCCCGCAGCGGAGCGAGGTCGTCGAGCCGCTCGCACTGGACCAGGCAGAGCCATGTCAGTGAGGGAAGGCTGGCCACGGGGGTAAGGTCTTGGACGCTCTTGCAGCCGTACAGGCTCAGCCGCTTGAGGCGGGCGAGGCGCGCCACCGGCGTCAGGTCGCGGGCCTCGTAGCACTGGTGGAGGTCGAGGCTGACTAGGCCGGTGAGTCTCCCCACCGGCGTGAGATCGGGCAGCGTCCGCGCCCCGGACAGGCTGAGCACCCTGAGGGTCCGCAGGTCCGCCAGCGGAGCGATGTCCTTGACCTGGAAGAAGTTGATCAGGGTCAGGGAGCCGAGGTTCGTGAGCTTCCTCAGGGGAGAGAGGTCGTCCGCCCGGATGAAGCCGGAGAGCCAGAGAGTGTCCAGGCGGGCCATCTGCCCGATGGGCGCGAGGTTGGGGAAGGCGGGGACCTGGCCCTCCTGCCCGTAGATGGAGAGGACCCTGAGGTTCTCGAGCTTGGCCAGGGGGGAGAAGTCAGCATCCGGCCTGATCTCCAGCACGGAGAGGCGGCGGAGCCTGGTCAGCCCGGCCAGCGGCGTGAGATCGGTCACGCTGTTCGACACGTTCAGGTTCAACCACTCCAGGCGCGCGAGCTGGGCCAGCGGCGCAATGTCAGTGACCTTTCGGCATTGATTGAAGTCGAGCGCGGCCAGGCCCGAGAGGCCGCACAGCGGCGAGATGTCGGTGATGCCGGGGCAGAAGAGACTGAGGGAGGCCAGGGAGCGGAGGCCCGCCAGCGGCGTGAGGTCGGTCACGCCCTCCCCCTGGATGGTGAGCGACCTGAGCTTACGCAGGTTCGCAAGGGGGGTGAGGTCGCGCGCGAAGTGGCTTTTCAGGTTGAGGAAGGCCAGCTCGCTCATCCTGGCGAGGGGAGCCAGGTCCATCTCCGCGCGCCACTCGATGTCCAGGGACTCGAGCCGGCTCAGGGCATCGAGGAACCGCAGGTCAATCGTGAGCTTGTTGTCGGAGACCACGAGGTGCGTGAGGCCGGTGAGCCTGGCCAGCGGGCCGAGCTCGGGGACGTTCGGGCACTCGCGCACGTCCAGCCCCCTCAGTTGGGTCAGAGCGGCCAGGGGGACGAGGTCCCCGATGCCGTTGCAGCGCGAGAGGTCGAGCCAGACGAGCTTGCTGAGGCTAGACAGCGGCCGCAGGTCAGTCACCTGGGGGCAGCCCTCGAGGCTGAGCGCCCGCAGCTCCCGCAGGGCGGCGAGGGGCTTGAGGTTACTCACCCCGCGGCACACCCGCAGGCTGAGCTCCTGAAGGGTCGGCACCTCGCCCAACGGCGAGAGGTCCGTGATGCCCGCGGCGCCTGTGACCTCGAGGGTGCGGAGGTTCTGGAGGTTTGCGAGCGCCGCGAGGTCGGCCTGTCGCGCCGTGTGGCCGAACTTCAGGCGGGTCAGGTTCGGCAAGGCTCCCAGGGGCGCGAGGTCCGGCGGAGCGCCGTAGCCCGAGAACTCCAGGGAGACCAGGCTGGGGACCCTGGCCAGGGGAAGGAGGCTGGCGGGGTTCGCCCGCCAGCCGAAGATGAGGGTCTTCAGGTTCGGGAGAAGCGCCAGCGGCGCGAGGTCGCCCGCGTGGGTGCTGGGGTCGAGATAGAGCGTGGTCACGCCGGCCTGTATCGCCAGCGGCCCGAGGCTCTCGGCCGCCCTACCCTGGAGGACCAGCGTGAAGTCGCCGTCGGGAGGCAGCAGCGGGAGCGCTTCCAGCGGGACATCTCCCCACCAGATGACGAGCGACGCGGCTTTCCCGGCGAGCGCCTCGCGGAGCGCCGCGACGTCGTCCGGCCCATCCACGACGACGCCCGCCAGCCGCGGCGCGCCCCCGTCCTGCGCGAGCAGGACTCGCGAGCCGTCGCGGTGAAAGTCCAGGCACGACCCACCCCGGTACACATACCGCACGAACGGCTCCCAGGAGGCCAGCAAGGCGTCGCCGACCCGGAGCCTGAGCAGGCTCCGCTGGCCTCCTACCGTTCTCACCTCGACCGTTCTGGGAATGGGGTCCGTCCGTGCGCCCGGCTCGGCCGCGCGGCCGGCGGACGGCGCGACGCAGAACGCCAGAGCCCATCCCATCACTTCGCGGCACGCGGCCTTCGACACAGCTATGCCTCCTTATCCGCTACGCCGGCCTTCCCGGGGTCAATCGAGCGGCACCTTGAGGGTGCGGAAGGGGAAGCGGGTGACGAGGTAGGCGGTGCGGACGCCGAACTCTCGGACGCCGCCGTTGCCCGGCGACCAGTAGAGGCTCGGATGGCGGTCGGCGGAGAAAATGACCCGTCCGTCGGGCAGCACGGCCGCACGGCGGGTCTCGCCGAACCAGGGGACGTGGACGATGTCGGACAGGCCGCTCTCGCGGCCGTCGGCGGCGACCGCGGTGACGGCGAACCAGGTGTCCAGGGTGTAGAAGCCATGCTCCTCGAACTTCTCGTGGTACTTGAGGCCGCCGTGGCCGATGCGCTGCTTCGGCTGGAAGCGGGCGGGGTCCACCACGGCCACCAGGCGGAACGGCTCGACCTCCTCATCACCGTCGCCGACCTTCTGGTAGACGTTGTAGCGGGCGATGTCGGGCGAGGGGCTGCGGTCCCACCAGAGCTCGACGGCCTTGCGTTCGATGGGCATGTGGTAGCTCACGGTCGGCTTCTGCGGCGGCTCGGGCGCGCCCGCGTCGGGGAAGCGGGTCTTGAGGGGATGATAGTACTCCTTCTCGGCGCCGCGCCACTTGGCGACGTTGAAGTCGCACAGGCGGAGCCAGAAGAACTCCTCGCGGTGGAAGTTGTGCTCCTCGCCGTAGCGGTTCCAGAAGAACACGCGCCCGCCGAATTGGCGGGCCTTGCCCTCGAGGATTTCGCCGCTCTTCAGCGTCACGAGGTCGGCTCGGGCCGCCACAGCGAGACATGCCGCCAACCCCAGGCAAAGCGCTCTGAATCGCATCGCGGACTCCTGCCCCCCGAGGTGGGCCTCCGCCCCGCATCCTATGGGTGCGCCCACTTTGTGTCAAGCACGGCCATTGCGCTGGCACCGGCTGGGCGACCAAATGGAGAAGGGCCGCGGCGGCGAGCCGTGGCCCCTCAGTTGGTCCCAAACGCGAAGCGCGTGAGGCTTCGCACTTACTTGGCTCT
>VGYV01000780.1 GCA_016872855.1 Planctomycetota bacterium | reverse complement strand
TTCGACGTAGCTGCCCTCGATCCTCCTCTTGTCGCCGTCAGTCACCTGGGCCAGCTCGCCAATGATTGGCGACTCGTCGCTGCTGGTGACGGGCTTCTTGAGGGCGACGTTCGTGACGCCCTCCGGTGCGAGGAGCTGCGGCAGAGGGCTATTCTCGCCGGGCGGCGCCTCCTGATGCTCCTTCAGCGTCACCGGCTTGGGGCTGGGGATGGGAACCGGCTTGGGGAACTCGATCTTCACTGGGACGAGTTTCTGCTCGCCCTTGGCCTCCCCGGCCCAAGACTCACTTGCGGCGCAGGCTAGAATTGCCGCGGCGAGCAGGCGGGCGCGGTGCATCGCGGTCCCCCTCACTTCGGAGCAGGGGTGGCGTAGACCTCGACCTCGGTGTAGTGGTTCATGTCGTTGGCCGTGCTGCCCTTGGAGTAGAGGCGCACGTAGCGGGCCACGATCCCCTTGCATGGCATCAGCTTGCCCTCGTAGCCCTCGAAGTACTCGAGGTCCTTGCCAATCCCCAGGCCCGACGAGTTGTCGTAGTCGTTATTGAACACCGTCCGCACATTGGTAATGAAGTCCGCGTCGTCGGCCACCTGCACCACGGTGTCGTGGTAGACGCGCGCCTCGCCGTGGAAGTGCCAGACCAGGAGCGCGTGGATGTCGAACTTCTCCTGAAGGTCAATCTGCACCCACTGTCGGCCCGGCCCCAGCTCGACGTAGGAGCCGTCGCTCCCCTTCTTGTCGCCGTCGGTCACTTGGCTCAGCTCGCCGATGATCGGCGCGTCGTCGCTGCTGGTCACGGGCTTCTTCAGAGCAACGTTCTTCGTCCCCTTGGGGGCCAGGAAGGCGGGGCGCGGCTTGCCAGAGGGCTTCTCCATGTGCTCGGTGAGCTTGATGTCCTTGGGCGTGCCGCGGAACATGGGCAGCGGCAGCTCGAACTTCAGCTCCTCCTTATCGGCCTCGGCCGCGCGCGTCTGGCTGCCCGCGAGCCCGAGCAGCACCAGCCCGGCGATCAGCACCCCAGCCCACACAAGCCACCTGCTCCGCATCGGCATTCGCTCCTTCGCAAAGGGGTTCCTGCGGAAACGGCCTCTCCCCGTCGCCCACTATTCTACCCAAATCGCCCCTGCGTTTCCAACCAATCTGCAGCCGCCCCACCACGGAGGGCACAGCGCGGCAAGCCGCAGCCAAAGAGGACAGACAACAGACGACAGCCGGCAGCCGGCAGACGGCAGCGAAGAATCGTCCGGGTCCTCGATCCTCTTGCTCCCGGATTCCTTGCAGAAAGACAAGTGCCCACGGAACGCGCGGAACGACGCGGAACGCGAAGCGGGGAACCCCAAGAGGTAGGGGTGCATACTCGCACGCGGAATCTCCGGCGGGCAGGCCGCTGTCACGGGTCTTGCAGACGGGACCCGGCCCCTGGCCTTTGGTGGCGGGACGGGTCGCTGGGGTCAGGTCTCCCGCAGCGCCGCCTGAATCGCCTCGAGCTCCGCCGCCGCGATCCCCCACAGCTCCGCCGCCGCCTCGTCAATCTCGGCCTCAATCCCCTGTGGCGACAGCCCCTTGGCGACTGTTGCATGGCAGGTTGCGGAAAGCCCGGAGAGTCTACGATGCAATGAGTCCTTGTCGCGGAATCGCGGAACCTTGATGTACTGGAGAACGTGGGGCGATGGATGAAGAACGACGTACCCGAGGATTGCCCCTTGCGCCGGGCTTGAGTTCAGTAGCGCGCATACAAAGTGTGCCTCGTCTTCCTCATCGCAGGACACAGCAACTACCGTGTGGTCCGGCACCCATGGCCTGTCATGCTCGCGATCGGAAGGGCGGGCGACACCAGCGTACACCGTAGTGGCAACTTCAGGCCACATGACCTTATAGCCAGATACGGTGTATGGGCCCACGTTGCAGATAGCGTAGAAGGGGTCCTTCGGATCGTAGTACAGCTTGTACCCAGACCGGTCCCTGAGTTCCTTCTCAAAACACGCCAGGTACTCCAGCGTGAGCCCGTACTTGCGTTTCATCACGTGTTCAGATATGGGCGCTCCCGTCACGGGGTCTTGCGGCATGATGATATGCGCGCCCGGTCGCGCCCACCATCGGCCAACATCGCGTCCGCGAACGAGTGGATAAACCAAGTCGGCCTCGACGGGCCGCTGGACCTGCTCGATCTTCGTCTTGCCCACCCGGTGCATGTTCTCGATCAGGAGCCTGCCAACAGGAAGCTCATCGATAACCCTGACCCAATAGACGCCATTCAGCCACCCGCAGGTTCCCGCGTGGGCCGTGTAGTAGCTCTGGCCCACAACCTTGCGCAAGCCGCCGAGCGCTTCCCCAGGAGCGGTGAGCCACGGCGAGGAATTGGAGTGCGTGTCAATGGGAGCCGCGGCAAGTCCCTGCCGGCTGGTTGCGGAAAGGACCTCATCGAGCGTGCTCTCTTGGTCGAAGGGCCGACTGCGGCGCCAAACCACATACCTGACCGGGTACTCGAAGTCGGTCGGGGTACGGTCGCACACAAGCACAGCGGTTCGGTTGCTAGCGCCTTCGAACGGCTGAAACGCGCTCATGTCGTGTACGGCAATTGGCCTGAGAACAACTCTCTGCTTCTCCCTCGTGAACTGGAACTGCCGGAAGCCGTCGCCAGCGCCTCTGGACTTGAACACAGTCTGGGTAATCACAAAGGCCAACCGGCCCCCGTCAACGAGGTAGTTGTCCACTGCCGAGTACGTGAACAGCATCGCCAGGTCCTTCTTGACGCCACCGAGGCCGTGGCCCTTCCCCTTCAGGTTCAACAGACCGTACTTGGCCCAGATTGGCTTTGACTTCTCGCGGTACAGCGACGGCAGATGCTCCCAGTTCACCCATGGCGGGTTGCCCGCAACGAAGTCGACGCGACCGACGAACAGCGGAGCGAAGGCGTTCTTGATGATTCTGGCCCAGATGCCGTTCTCGTCGGCGGCGTGAAGCGCTCGGACTTGCTCATACAGTTCCCGATGCCTCCTCGCCTGCGTCATCGGAAGGCCCTGTTCCTGGCAACGAGCGAGGAAATCAGCGTGCGAATGCTGGTTCCTGACACAGAACTCCATAGCGTCTGCATACTTGGCCACGCGTTCACGATCGCTGGCGATCTCCCCAGGAATGACGAACTCGCCGGCAGCCGTGGGCAATCCCCGTGTGCCCTTGGCATCGAGCAAGGTGTCCCCATGCTCGGCAGGTGTGACTACCGAGTCACACAGGTAGACAGGGATCTCTATGCGAGCAGCAAAGCGCACCAAGTCGCGGAGGGCCAGCAGATAGTTGGTCCTAGCAGCCATGACCGCCAGCGGGTTGAGGTCGAACCCGATCACGTTGCCCTGAATCTTCGCCATCAGCTCCTTCTCGCCGAAGCCACATTCATGCGCGTGGCGCTCAAACCACTGTCTTACGCGGTTGATCGCCATGACAAGAAACGTGCCTGAGCCGCAAGCTGGGTCCAGGATGCGCTTGTCCGGGTCGCCGTCGTAGCCGAGTTCGTTCAGCACGTGCTCGGCAAGCCAGTCGGGGGTGTAGTACTCGCCGAGGTCGTGGCGGACGCTCTTGGGGAAGAGCGTATGATACAGCCGTTTCAGCAGGTCGCGGCTCTCGGTTGGCTCAACGCTGAGGGTGGCAGGGTCGTAGTCGTCGAGGGCGCGGGCAATGGAGCGC
>VGYV01000779.1 GCA_016872855.1 Planctomycetota bacterium | reverse complement strand
GGGTCGTCAAGGGTGAAGACGTTGCCCGCTCTGGTTCAGAGCATCTCCCATGCCTATGCTGAGGGAGGTAAAAGGGTTCCTCTGACCACTACATATTGTAGCTACCCACAAGGAATCCGGAAGAGCCTAAGGATCTTATGAGCCAGCTGAAGATATTCCGGACATCCCCCGATGGAGAGAGCGTCCGGAAAGCGCTGGCCGAAGTGCAACGACTTGGGCGGGAACTGATAGGGACAGGGGCGGACGTTGCCGGCCAAGAACACTGCCCCTGCGGTGCCCAAGGGGAGCATCCTGTTGATCGTTGCTGGACCTTCTTCTTCTAGGAACCTGATCCGGGTCGTACTGACGAGATGGCGGAGGGTGGACAGGCGTCACCCTTCGAGTCTCCGTCCGGCAACGGCCCCCACAGGTGCCGAGTGGAGGGTCTAGCCTCGACTGACGCCGGAAGACATTCGCGCCGCGGTGGCCTACGCCGCCGACATCATCGGCCAATGAAGCCGTGCTCGTTAGCTCTTCAGCCACTGTCGCGGGATAGAGGGGGGGCGCGAGGGGCCACGCGGGGCAGAGACGCCCCGCCCACAGGGAAGCGGCTTGACACAGAGGGCGCTACGGGCGATGATGCCGTGGCGCCCTTTGTAGTTCAGTCAACCACAAGCAGGGAACCGTCCAATGAAGCCTAGAGGAATCGGGCTGTGTCTTGCCGCCGCGCTGGTGGCGTTCGCCGCAGGGCGGCAAGGCCAGGCAGAGGCGCCCGTCATCAACTATGTGACCCAGCCCGTGCGACACTGGGAGACGTTTTTCCTCTTCGGCGAGGGCTTCGGGGCGAAGAATGTGAAGGTGCTGCGCGGCGAGGTCCGCGATGAGCGCTCGCCCGAGCAACTGGCCCAGGCCCTCGCCGGCGGCGAGGCGTTCGCGCCGCCCGTCGCCCCGCCCGAGAAGGTCGGCGACCTGTATGGCCGCCAATATGTGCTCTCCCCCCAGGTCATCGGCGGCAAGCTCCAAGGCGGCGTGCAGGTCTTCTGGGTGAAGTCCGACGAAGGCATCTCCCAGCCCTACGTCGTCAACCGCCCCGAGCCGTTCTTCGCGGAGTTCGATGAGGTGGCGCCCGGCCAGGAGTGCCGCCTCTTCGGACGCAACATGCTTCAGGCGTTCTACCCGCCCACGCCCAGCCTGTGGCTGATTGACCGCGCGGCCAGGCGGGCCTACGCCTGCGAATGGGGCAATCGCTACGACTATCAGGGGCACCTCGACTACCAGCTCCCCTACGAACTCCGCTTCAAGGTGCCCGAGGCCGTGCCCGACGGGGCCTACGAGCTGTGGGTCCACAACGGCCTGAAGACCGGCCTCCACGGCTTCGGCGGCCCAGTGCCCCTCGCCGTGAAGCGGACGCAACCGGTCTCGGCCAGACGATCCGACGTCCGCGACTTCGGGGCGAAGGGCGACGGCCGCTCCGACGACACGGCGGCCATCGAGGCCGCCGCCCTCGCCGCAGCCGACGCCGGCGGGGGCATCGTGTTCCTGCCCCAGGGCGACTACGTGGTGTCGCGGACCGTTCGCGTGCCGCCGGGGGTGGACCTGGAGGGCTTCCGCGCCAGCCTGAGCCGTCTCCTGGTCAAGCCCGAGGTCGCGCCCTTCTCCGCCGACCTCCCGAAGGAGCCGCTCAAGGGGAAGGGGGAGGACTGGGCTCGCCTCTTCCGCCGCCTCGAAGGGCCGCCGATGGTCTACCTCGTCGCCAACTCGCGGGTCGAGAACCTCGGCTTCGTCGCCGCCGAGCCCGCCCAGTGGGCCGTCGCCGCCGCGCGGATCAAGGACCCCGTCGAGCGAGTCGTGGTCCGCAACTGCGACATCGTGAACAGCCACGCGCCCTGGGTGAGCGGCAAGTGGCGGCCCGGCACGGCCTGCATCGGCATCGTGGGCTACGCCCGCTTCTGCGAGATTCGCGGCTGCTCGCTGCGGGGGATGAACGGCATCGGCCACGTGGGCACGGGCCACAAGTGCCGCACCATCGGCAACACGTTCAGCCCCGTCGGCGGGTCCTTCGGCACCACGGGCATGGGCTGGATGATCGGCACCCACTGCCTCGTCGAGGGCAACCTCTGCGACGGCTCGAATCGCGGCTTCACCTGCGGCCCCTGGATGGGGCCGATCGAGCGGAACGTCATCGCCCGCAACGGCGTGGTCAACGGCGGCTCCATCGAGGGCGGGGCCGAGAGCTTCCTGTTCGAGGGCCCCGACGTGGGCCGCGAGAACTGGTTCGGCAGCCCCTCCGCCGCGGGCGCCGACTGGCTGGAGCAGGCGGACCAGAAGTGGAAGCCCGACGCCTTGAAGGGCCGCGTGGCACTCGTCGTCCACGGCCGCGGCCTCGGCCAGTGGCGCCGCGTCGCCGCGAACACAGAGAGCCGCGTCGCGCTCACGGAGCCCTGGGCCGCCCAGCCCGACAAGGCGTCGCTCGTCGTCGTCCGCAGCTTCTTCATGCAGAACGTCCTCCTCAACGACTACTGCCGCGACGCGGTGGGCGGCGTGGACTTCTACGGCGGGGCGCTCGAGAACACCGTCGAGCGCTTCGTCGGCCTCCGCTCGCGCGGCGTCTGGTGGTACGCCGCCCACGTGGCCGACCCCGCGCAGCGGCTGCCCTTCGGCCCCTGCTGGTTCAACGACGCGCGGAACTGCCGCTTCCTCGATGGCGGCGGCGTGGAGCTGGAGGCGGCCCGCCGCACCGACATGCCCACCCCCGCCCCGCTCCTGTGTGGCAACCGCGTCCAACACAGCGAGTTCCGCCACAGCCCGTACGCCACCAACTCGAAGATGCTCTGGAGCCTCAAGCAGACGAGTTGGCTCCCCTACGGCGACGCCCGCCGCGGCAGCCCTCCGCCCGCAATCGCCTGGAACATCCTCGACTCCAGCACCCTCGATCTCTACCCCGGCGAGCGCGGCATCGGTCTCGACCCCGAGACGGCCGGCCAGCTCCTCTGGCACCTCAACTGGTCCGGCCGCCAGGCCCAGCTTGACGACAAGGCCGCGGCCACCCTCACCGTGCCGCAGTAGGGGCCGCCCCTACGAGGGCGCAACCAGGCGCAGGCCCTTGCGCGCGGAGGAACATTGCGGAGTTGTTCAACTCCGCAATGTTCCTTTCCCCGTCCCGGGTGCCGGAGGCAAGCCGCCTCCCGAAGGCTGCCTCGTACTTGTTTAGCCAGGAGTGCACCTTCCCCCTCTCCCTCTGGGAGAGGGCGGGGGTGAGGGACGCCGGGGCAGGCGCAACGCCTCTTCCGGCGCCCCTCACCCCCGCCCTCCCCCGAGGGGGGAGGGAGAGATGTCCCCTCTCGCCAAACACGCACGCTGCCTGGGCCTTCGGGAGGGCAACCGAATTGTCAAAGAGCAGGTGCGGCGGCGCCGACGCTACTGGGTTTGGCTATGCCGTTCGCCGTCCGCCTCCGAGCGTCGCGCGAACAAGGAGCCGCGTGCCTGCCGGCCAGGCGACGCTTCGCGTATCCCAGATGCCAAATGCCAGATTCCAGATTCAATCTGGAATCTGTAATGTGGGGTCTGGGATTCCCCTGGTATGATGTCCCGGTCGGTCTTCAAGATCAGATCTCTTCTGTTCTGTCTTTGATCGACCGGGGGGAGAGGTGGCGAAGAAGTGACCAGACCTCCATGCTGGAAGGCGTTGTGTACGGGTGTCT
>VGYV01000778.1 GCA_016872855.1 Planctomycetota bacterium | reverse complement strand
GATGTGACTGGCCTTCATCAGCGGACTCCTTTGCCCAATGCTATCGAGGCGCCTGCGGTCCCGATGAAAGGGACCAACCGAAGCTGCTGCCCCCACTCCTCGACGGCGAATGCTCGCCACCCCGCAACCCACAGCGATCACGCCCAGTGCATCGAGGCGGGCTTGGGCTCGCGGATAAGGATGGCCTGGAGGAAGGCGGCGGCTTTGGCGATGCCTTCGCCCGTGGTCATGAGGCTGTCCTCGTGCTCGATGGAGAGGACGTGGTCGTAGCCGCTGAGGCGAAGGGCGGAGACGAAGTCGCGCCAGAAGCTCTCGCCGTGGCCGTAGCCGCAGGTGCGGAAGACCCAGGCACGGTGGAACTCGTCGCCGTAGTGCTTGGTGTCGAGGACGCCGTGGACGCGGGCGACGGCTGGCTCGACGCGGCAGTCCTTGGCGTGGACGTGCCAGATGCAGCCCGCAAGGGCGCGGACGGCCTCGATGGGGTCAATGCCCTGCCAAAAGAGGTGGGAGGGGTCGAAGTTCGCGCCCAGGTTCTTGCCACACTCGGCGCGGAGGCGCAGGAGGGTCTCGGGGTTGTAGACGAGGAAGCCTGGGTGCATCTCGAAGCCGATCTTCACGCCGTGGTCCGCGGCGAACTTGGCCATCTTGCGCCAGTAGGGCAGGGCCTTCTTCTCCCACTGCCACTGGACGAGCGACAGGAAGTCGGGCGGCCAGGGGCACGTGACCCAGTTTGGCACGCGGCTCTTGCCCGTCTGGTCGCCGGGGCAGCCGCTGAAGCCGTTGACGCGGTCGAGGCCCAGCTTCTCGGCAAGGACGATGCCCTTGCGGAGAGCGGCGTGGCTGTTGGCGGCGTAGGCGGGGTCGGGGTGGATCGGGTTGCCGTGGCAACTGAGGCTTGAGATGATGAGGCCGCGTGAGGCCACGGCACCGAGCCATCGTTTGCGCAGAGCGGCGCTCTTCAGCAGGTCGTCAACGGGACAATGCGGCGAGGTGCCGTAGGCGCTGGCAGGCAACTCCACGGCCCCGAGGCCCATCGCTTTCACCTTGTCGAGCATCTCCTCGAACGGGATGCTCCCGAACGCCGCAGTCAACACGCCGAGTTTCATTGTCCATTCCTTTCCGGGGTCGGGAGGGAACCCAGCTCTGCATCCCGTAACAGACGGGTCACCAAATCGGTGACGCCGAGGTCCCTGGCCCAATGGGCGAGATACACAAGGTCGAGGGATGAGCGTCGGGCCTTGGCAACCCCCAAGGCATCACGGTACTGCCGCTCAGATTCACTTCGGCGGCACCAATTCAGCTTGGCGAGGATCACATCTTCAGCGGTACAGACTTGGGCCTCAATTGACTCGAACACCATCGCGCTGCCGCGCCGCTCGAAGGCCGTGATGTCGTAGTCAGTGTCCTTCCGGCACACGATGTCGGCCTTGTTGCCACTAGCCACGTGGATGATGTTGAACATCCGTTGTCGCTCCCAGGCCGCTCGCGCCGCATCTTCGCTCACGTAGTAGTCTGGACCGAGGCGCCGAATGAACCGCTGCACGTGTTCCCACGGAGCGTCCACTATGATGTCGGTATCATAGGTGGTGCGTACCTCGCCGTACACGTTGCTCGCCACGGAGCCAACGACCATGTACGGGAGGCCGGCAGCATCCAGATGCGAGACTATGGCGGCGAGGAATTCGGCTGGCGTCATGGGTCGAGCAGCGCCTCGCTGGGGTAGGCATTTCGGTACAGCTCGTCACCAAGTTCCCAACGAATCCGAGCCAGCCGAGCGTCGCGGCCCGTGTACTGCGGGTGGCGCTTGCGGATCCCGGCCTCAAACGTTGCACGAACCAACTCCGTGAGGTCCGACATTCGCCGGACCTTCTCGGCAGCGCTCATCCGGCCGAAGATCTCGAACTGGATGCGGTCGGCTTCTTCCGTCGTGTCGAGCGGCCTCATCATGCCCAGTTGCCCTTCACTTCCCTTGCTTGTTGTATCTCGGCTGGCACTGGCGAATCATGACCGCCTCTGCTTCGTGGATGACTTCTCTGGCGTCGCCCGGACAGGCAAGCCAGGCCACGCAGAAGCGCTCCCTTATGAAGTCCACGCACTGCTCTCCTGGCCGGGCCCCAATGTCCGCCGCGACCGCCTTACGGAAGACGCTTTTCTCCTTCCCGTCAGGCATTCGATACTTGGGATTGAGGTGCTGCCGTATGATCCGTTTCCAGAGTCCCTCTTCCCCAGTGGCGCTGCCGACATAGACTGCTTCCCCGTCGCTGATCTGCCGCCAGACGTACACTCCTTTGCATGAAGGCACGGTCGTCGCTGCCAGCGAAGAGGCAGGGCGCATGGGTGCGTTGAGGAGCCCTTCGCAGATGGCCCCAGCTCTGCTGGACATGACGAACTGCGGAGCGGCAGGCACTTCACGTCCCCCTCGATCAGGCCAGAGCCCGATTCGGCCCCATTCGGGGCAATGCTAGGTTGTGCTTCCCGCAGCCTGGGCTACTTCTCAAACGCCTTGTCGAAGGCCGCGGCGGCCGAGGGGAACTGGATTTTGCGGAGGAAGGCGACGCTTTCCGCAGCGCCGTGCTCGCGGGCCATGTGGGGGTCCTCCCACTCGACCGAGAGCGGGCCGGCGTAGCCGATGGCGTTGAGGGTGCGGAGGATGGCGGGGAAGTTGACGACGCCGTGGCCGAGGGAACGGAAGTCCCAGCGGCGATTGGCGTCGCCGAAGCCCAGGTGCGAGCCGAGGATGCCCGCCCGGCCGGGCGCAAGGTCCACGAACACGTCCTTCATGTGCGTGTGGAAGATGCGGTCGGGGAACTCCTTGAGGAACTCGACGGGGTCAACTAGCTGCCAGGCGAGGTGGGAGGGGTCGAAGTTGAAGCCGAAGCTGGCGTGCCCCTTGACGGCGGCGACGGCCTTCTTGGCGCTGAAGAGGTCGAAGGCGATTTCGGTGGGGTGGACTTCGAGGGCGAAGCGGATGCCGAGCTTCTTGAACTCGTTGAGGATGGGGGTGAAGCGTGCGCCGAAGTCCTTGAAGCCCCCCTCATACTCCTCGGGCGTGGTGGGCGGGAAGGCGTAGATTTTGGGCCAGATGCTGGAGCCAGTGAAGCCGTTGACGACCTTCACGCCCAGCTTCTTGGCCGCCTTGGCGGTGTCAATGAGCTTCTGGGCGGCGCGCTCCTGGACCTTGGGGCCGACGCCGTCGCCCCACACGTCGGGCGGCAGGATGCGCTTGTGGCGCTCGTCAATCACGTCGCAGACGGCCTGTCCGACGAGGTGAGTGGAGATTGCGAAGACCTTGAGGCCGAACTTGCCGAGGATGTCGTGGCGGGTCTGGCAGTACTTGTCGTCGCTGAGCGCCTTGTCTGGCTCGAAGTGGTCGCCCCAGCAGGCGAGCTCGAGTCCGTCGTAGCCCCAGCCCTTGGCCATTTCGGCCAGCTTGGCCAGCGGCAGGTCGGCCCATTGCCCCGTGAACAGCGTGATCGGCCTGGACATGGCGTCTCCTCCAAAGCACACCAGGGTTGATGCGCCCGACACCCCTCCGCGTGGATTATGATAGCGGGATGCTGCCGTCAAGTCAAGGGACAATCGCGGGTGGGGTGCAGTAACGGATTTGTGCGCCGCCCGCCCTCGTTCGTAGTTCGGCGTTTACGCGGTTCCTCTGTCGGCCCTGGCAGCCCTGAAGACCGCCTGAAGGCCGAACTACAAACAGGAACGCCCGCT
>VGYV01000777.1 GCA_016872855.1 Planctomycetota bacterium | reverse complement strand
ACAGGCCGTGAAGGCAGGACTCCGAACCAGGAGAGCGGCTCGTTTGGAGTCCTGCCTTCAGGCAGTCCTTACCCCAATGAGCCGAATCGCTGAAAGCTATTCAGAGGCACGCGGCAACACCACGGCGGCGGGAGGCACGGGGCGGCGGCTGCCGCCGCGTCGTGTGTTGTGCGGAAGCCACAAGTGGGGTGGGACCGTACACCTGGGCCCGCTTCCGGGACGCCCACCCCCTTCGGTCAGCACCGTGGGAGATTACACGCACCCGTTGACACTTGAAGATGTGACACCCACCCCCTGGTGCCCCCTATAGGTTGTGTGCCAGCGATGGCCGCATACAAAATGTGCCAGCTTCCCTAGCTCCCCTAGCTTCCCGGCTTCCGCGGGCTGGTGCCAGGCCTCAACTTTCTCCCGCCGCAGAACTCCCGCTTGACACCCCAGCCCCACAACATGCGCCGGCCACATACTACATGTTGGGGCGGCCGTTGAGTCGCCCCCAACATACCCGACTCCCCCGAGTCCCCCGACTCCCGCACTTTGTGGGGGGTGGGGCCAGGCCTTCACTATCTCCCTGGCGTGTTGCCTGAGTGCCGGATCAGGAGGGGAGGTGTTCGCAGTCCGGCCCTTGGGAAGTCTTCAGGTGCTAACGGAGGCCCCCAGAGGGCAAGCGCCTCGCCGAAGTCATCGAGTGAGCTGCGGTAGGGCGTGCATGCCTGCGCGCCGGATAGTTGACGATTGAGGATTTGACACCAGCCACCCCACGCCCACCATCGCGCTCGCCCTGTTGAAAAGCATGCGGCCACGTGCCATAATAGGAGCCATGAGCAAGTCAGACGAGACCATCGAAGAGGTGCGCCGCGCCCGCCGCCGCATGTCCGAGGAATGCGGCCACGACCCCAAGCGCTTCGTCGAGCTCCTCCAGGACTACAACCGGCGCTATGCTGCCCAAGTGAGGAACTACCGCCGCTCCCACCGGCCCACCGCTGCCTCCGCCTCGCGGAACCCCTGAGCCGCCGCGGCTACCCAAAGGGACACGGTCTATGACCAGTGAACGTATGCGAAAGGGATACGACTTCTCGAAGGGCGTCCGGGGCAAGTTCTACCGCCCCGGCCTGAAGCTCGAGATTCCCCTCTACCTCGACGACGAGGCCATGGTCTTCGTCCAGCGCATTGCCCGCAAGAAGAAGACCGACGTCTCCGCCGTCGTCAACGACCTCATCCTCTCCCACAAGCGCCTCGCCGAAGTCATCGAGTGAACGAAGTTGGGGCGCCCATGCTCATGCACTTGCGCAGCGTCGCTGGGGGAACCAGTAATTGACAATTCAGAACTCAGATCATCGGCACACCAAGACGCCAGAAACTACGCTGCGGGATCTGCCCTGCTCGGCGAGGGCGTAGCCAAGGACAGCGGTTCAACGCGTCGGTTGAGCATTCCGTGGGCTGCACACCTTCACCGAGGCCAGAATAGCGGACTCTGTTCTGGCGTTAGTGGTAACGTAAGCTCCTATGCAGTATAGACTTACGGAATCGCACTTTCCAGGCGTTCTGCGCGATTCGCGATCTGAGTTCTGCAATTGGAGATTTGACACCGCATCCTGTGCTATGCGACAGCCTGTCGGAGTGCGGCGGCTCGACGCCGCTGTCACTTCGGGGCAAGAACGGCCTGAGAAGGCCCCGCCCCGGAGCGCAGTCCTGATCCAGGAACGGGGTGCTCCTTCCGACAGCTCGTGCTTCGGCACCGAAAGCGGTCTCAAGCGACCGCACTCCGACAGGCTGTCGCATCGTGCTGGACGCCAGGCTGTCAGTCATATCGCGGTTTGGCCTCCGGGCCGACGAGCAGCAGGTCGGTGATGAAATCCACCGCCCGCTCCCAACGCAACTCCTGTTCCGGCCTCCAATCAGGCTCCAGCGCCCACCTGAGCGTGACCATCCTGGCGTGATGGTAGAGCGCGTGCTGGCACACGCGGCTCAGGCCGAACAGGATGTCGTGGTCAAGCCCCCTTTCATCCAGAATCCGCTCGTATTGCCGCTCGATCTTCGCAAACTCATCCAGGAACTTCGCCTCAGTCCACCCCTGCGGCTCGATCCGCCGGAACGCCGGCTCGATGTGGACTTCCCTCAGCCAGTAGCTCTCTGCCCCGATGACATGATTGGCCTGCTCCCCGATCGAATCGTCGTGCGGCAGCGGCTTGGCCCCCAGCCCCTCCCCCGAAAGCCCCGAATCGCCGACCGCACAGTGTCCAGGCACACCCTGTGCAAGTCCAGCCACTGCTCTTTCGTCACCATCGCGCATTCTCCTTGGGACAACTTCCGTTCCGTGCCTCTGCGCTTGAGCCGCGCCTTCTTACCCTCCTCGATGATTTCGTCTACCTTGGCAAAGCCTGAGATGTCCGTACCGTCAGCCGCCAACGGGGCGCATGCGCATACCACTCCGACGCCGGGTGCTTCAGGGTGCTTTGGGTTGGGAATCTGGTCAAAGCGCTCCCTAGCGCCATAATTCTCAACCCTCGTCCGGAAGTCATCGAGCGCTCTGGCGAGATCACTCTCCCCGAACTGCTCACCTGGCATTCCGACGACGATGGCACAGAACTCGTCCCCGCCCTGGCGGAACAGAGTGAACTGGGCACGGTTGCCCAGGGTTTGCGCAAGCGCTTCGCTGAAGAACGCCGCATATGGCTTGAAGACCTTCTCTGCGACCCCCGTCCAAGTGAGGATCGCGTTCGCGCCTCCGACGTTGGTGATGTCGAAGCCTGCACAATATACAGCAACGCTATGTCGCCTTGCGTATTCCAGTGCGCGTTCTGCCACTGTCTGTCTGTACCGGATTCCCGACCAGTACTCCGGAAGTAGCCCATCCCTGAGTACCTTCTCGATGGCAGAGCGAATCTCTGTGAAGAACAAGTCGGCGGGGGTTGGGATCCCCTGGGTCATGTTCCGCGCACTCGATCAGCGGTTGGCAATCGTGGATCGCGAGTGTGTCAGGCCCAGTGCATCGAGGTGGGCTTGGGCTCGCGGATGAGGATGGCCTGGAGGAAGGCGGCGGCTTTGGCGATGCCCTCGGTGGTGGTCATGAGGCTGTCCTCGTGCTCGATGGAGAGGACGTGGTCGTAGCCGCTGAGGCGAAGGGCGGAGACGAAGTCGCGCCAGAAGCCCTCGCCGTGTCCGTAGCCGCAGGTGCGGAAGACCCAGGCGCGGTTGAATTCGTCGCCGTAGTGTTTGGTGTCGAGGACGCCGTGGACGCGGGCGACGGCGGGCTCGACGCGGCAGTCCTTTGCGTGGACGTGCCAGATGCAGCCCGCCAGTGCGCGAACGGCCTCGATGGGGTCAATGCCCTGCCAAAAGAGGTGGGAGGGGTCGAAGTTGGCTCCCAGGTTCTTGCCGCACTCGGCCCGCAGGCGCAGCAGCGTCTCGGGGTTGTAGACGAGGAAGCCGGGGTGCATTTCGAAGCCGATCTTGACGCCGTGGTCGGCGGCGAACTTGGCCATCTTCCGCCAGTAGGGGAGAGCCTTCTTCTCCCACTGCCACTGGACGAGCGACAGGAAGTCGGGGGGCCAGGGGCACGTGACCCAGTTGGGCACGCGGCTCTTGCCCGTCTGGTCGCCGGGGCAGCCGGAGAAGCCGTTGACGCGGTCGAGGCCCAGCTTCTCGGCAAGGACGATGCCCTTGCGGAGAGCGGCGTGGCTGTTGGCGGCGTAGGCGGGGTCGGGGTGGATCGGG
>VGYV01000776.1 GCA_016872855.1 Planctomycetota bacterium | reverse complement strand
CGATCGTTTCATCACTGGGCACCACGGGCGCTCTTGTAGCGGCAAGCGTCTCGCTTGCCAGCCGATGGCCCCGGCGCGGTCCACAAGCGGGACGCTTGTGGCTACGACGACCGGGAATCGTGGCGAGCCATCTAGGGGATGCCCAGGAAGGCGTCGGGGAGCCGCCAGCTCGTGATCCGCTCCCATTCGCGGATGCCGTTGGTGACGTGTGGGACCCAGTCCATGGCGGTGATCCACTCGACGCGGCCGTCGAGGAAGAGCATGTTGCCGCCCGTCTTGGCGTGATTGGAGTCCTTGGTGAGCGCAAGCGCATCGTACTTCTTGAGGCGGAGGACATCGTTGGTGTTCTCGTTGTTGCCGTCATCGTCGTGGGCGAGCCAGGCGAGGCTGGGGTTGATGCCGGTGTATTGCATGCTGGGGTTGAACTCGCCGATGTACTCGTAGCTGAGGCGAGGCTTGATGGCAGGGGTGCCGGCGGTGACGTCGTACTTGGAGGTGCCTGTGTTCCAGGTGTAGACGAGGCTGGCGCCGGAGCGCTTGTAGCTGATTTCCGGCCAGTGCCACCAGCCGAGGCGGAAGGTGTCGCCCCACTGCTCTGCCGCGGGCGGCTCGGGAAGGGTGCCGGCCACGTCGCGGGTGGAGGGGCAGTTGAAGGCCCGGATGTCGCCGACGAAGCGGCCGGTCAGAACCGGGATGTGCGTGAAGGTCGAGCCCGTCCGCTTGACCCTTGTGGTGGGGACCCCCCAGAGGGGGCTGAGGTCGTCGTAGCCGGCGGCGACAAAGCTCGTGATGGCGGCCCCAGTGGCCGTCTTCCGCTGGGGGGAGACGGCGGCGGGGCGGTTGGCGATGAACATGCGGTCCCAGTTGCCCATGTAGGTGAAGAGGCCCTCGCCGATCGAGCGGAGGTTATTGGTGCAGTTGACACGGCGGGCAGCGCGCGTCTGGCCGGTGATGGCGGGGATGGTGATGCCGGCCAGGAGCATGATGATGCCGATGACCACGAGCATCTCGACGAGGGTGAAGCCCGCTCGGTCACGCGGGGTCGTGGGGCTCACGTTGGCTCTCCAGTGCTGGCGGCGGTCCGGGCGCACCCCTTCCGTTCTTCTTCCCCACCAGTATCTTACCCCAGAGCCCGTGAATTTGCAAGGGCCGCGGAGCAGCTTGCCGTCCCGAACGCCGTCAGGTATGATTGCGGGGGCGCGAGAGCAGCCCCACCGGCGCGCAAGGAGGACCGAGGCGTGCGTGCGCGAGCCATTGCCCTGGGTGTCGCTCTGTTCTTGCCGCCGGCCCTCGCGGCGGCCGAGCCGCGGCGGAACGCCGCTCTGCTGGGCCTCGAACCGAACCGGTGGCACAAGCTCCACGAGCAGAAGGCCGGCGATGCCATCCGCTTCCAACGCCAGGAGCACGGCGGCGCCTGCTTCGACACGCGACGCGGCCAGATCATCCTCTTCGGCAGCAACACCCACGGCAACGACTGGACCAACAGCCCCCTCCTCTTCGACCCCGTCGAGTGCCAGTGGACCCGCCTCTACCCCGACGACGACCCGAAGACCTACACGGTGAACGCCGAGGGCCTGCCCGTTGCGGGGGAACGCGGCGACCACCCCTGGGCCATGCACACCTTCGGCGCTCTCCTCTACGACCCCGAGCGCGACGAGATGGTCGTCGCCTGCTACCCCGCCCACATGGTCCCCGGCCGCTTCACCAACGCCCTCAAGGAGCAATGGCCCAAGGTCAAGCGACACCCCACCTGGACCTTCGATCTCGAGAAGCGGGAGTGGCGGCCCCTCCCCTGCAAGGCCGAGCACTTCTTCCCCTACTGCGCCGCCTGGGACAGCGCCCGCAAGGCGGTGATCGGCTACCGCCCGGACGGCATCTTCGAGCTGGCCGGCGAGCCACGCGAGTGGAAGCGTCTCGCGCCCAAGGGCTTCTTCGGCTGGCACACCAACGCCGCCTACGACGCGAGGAACAAGGCCCTCGTCGTCTTCGGCAGCAACGAAAACGCCAACGACGTCGTCGCCTTCTGGCCAACCACCGGCGAGCACAAGAAGATGCCCACCACCGGCGAGCGCCCGCCCAAGGACCAGCACACGCCCATGTGCTTCGACCCAGGCAGTGGCCGCACGGTGGTCCTCGTGGACCGCCGGCTCGACGAAGAGGGGAAGAAGCTGCAAGCCGAGACGTGGCTCTACGACCTCGCCGCCGACGCCTGGACGCAGGTCCCCGCCGCCACCTTACCCTTCGGTTGCGGGATGAACTACAACATGGTCTACGACCCTGGCCACAAGGTCTGCCTCCTCGTCACGGGCGGCTACGGCCAGCCCACGACGGTGTGGGCGTTGCGGGTCAAACAGCGTGATTGATGGCGTGCCCGGCACGCCACGCTTTGTCGCCCATCGCAGTGTTGGCAGGAGACTGTGCATGAAAGCAGCAATTGGCGTGATGCTGTGGGCTCTGGCCCCAATGACCATGGCCGGCGAGCAGCCCGTGTCGTTTGGCAAGGACGCCGAGGGCTTCGAGGCGATCTTCAGTGGGAAAGACCTGACGGGCTGGGAGGGCGACGCGACGCTCTGGCGCGTGGAGGACAGCGCAATCGTGGGCGAGACGAGCGCCGAGAAGAAGATCACGGAGAACAAGTTCCTCGTCTGGGCCGGCGGGAAGCTGAAGGACTTTCAGCTACGGGCGAAGTTCCGCCTGCGCAACGGCAACTCGGGCATCTACATCCGCTGCCTCCGCCGCGAGCCGGGCAAGGGCGACGCGCTGGTGGGCATGCAGGCCGACTTCGCCGAAGACCCCAAGTGGGTCGGCACGAACATGGAGTACCTGCGGCGCGGCATCCTGGCCGCCCGCGGCGAGAAGGTGACGATTGACGAGAAGGGTGTCCGCAAGGTAGTCGCCTCCCTCGGCGACCCCGCCGAGCTGCTCAAGGCATACAAGCCCAAAGAGTGGAACGACTACACGGTCCTCTGCCAGGGCGGCCGCGTGGTGCTGACGATCAACGGCGTCGTCATGTCCGACCTCCAGGACGACGACCCGAAGCGCCTGGCTGAGGGCGTCCTTGGCCTCCAGGTCCACGTCGGCCCCCCGATGAAGGTCGAGTTCAAGGACATCCGCCTCAAGCGGCTCGAATGACGCCCTGAGGCCCTTGGGGCCACACTCCTTTCACACACGGGCATGGCGCGTGTGTCGTGCGGCGCAGCGGATCGCTCGCGAGGCCTGCCCTCGGGGGGAGCATTCCACGGTTGTGCAACTACGGAACACTTCTCGCCGCCCACGTGCCGGTAGGGGGGTGCGGTCAGTATGAGCAGTGAGCGAAAGGCCGTAAGTAGCGACGTAGACGAGGGATAGGGGGAATGTGGGCGGGGGAGAGAACTAGCAGAAGTGGGCGAACTCAGAGCGATTGCGGTGCGCAATTTGGGCGCCGACTGAGCACCCTACCCGTGATGTGACCAGGCGCCGATGCGTGCCGCCAGGTAGAGCGCCACACCCGCCGCGGCCTGGATCATTGCCACGTCGCCACGTGGTCGCTGGCAATTGCGTCGAGCACCGGCGTGCTCACGCGCTCCCATGCCATAGCTCGCAGGTCGGCCGTCCGCACCATCCACGCCTCGCGAAGCACCATCTGCCCGCTGCCGGCTCCTCGGCGCTCCTCCGCCAGGGCGGCGATGTATGCCCACTCAGGCATCGTTGTCACCACGCCCTGCCCCAGCCGCCGTGCCAC
>VGYV01000775.1 GCA_016872855.1 Planctomycetota bacterium | reverse complement strand
GGCTCAGGAAGGAACGTGTGCCGGAATTGCGCAGGCCTGTGGGCGGGGCGTCTCTGCCCCGCGCAGGGTGTCGCGGGGCGCAGAGGCCCCGCCCACATTGATTCAGAATCGTGGCGAGTTATTTAGGAGCCATACTCGGCGGAGCGGGGCCTCTCCGCGTTCCTTGACTCGGCTGCGGCTTTCTGCTAGGATTCGCGCGGGGAGTGAGGTATCGGATTGCGCAGCTACCCGAAGGAGGTGTCGCCATGTCCGCGCCCGCGCCCAAGGCGGACTTCAAGCTGGTCCTCCTGTCGGTCAATCCCGCCAAGGTCCAGAGCGTCGTCGCCGAGCTGACCGAGCTGTTCCCGATTGGCCAGAAGACGGCCCTGGGTGCCGTGCAGAAGGCGCCCATCATCCTCATCGGTGGCATGACCCAGCAGATGGCCGCTAACCTGCGCACCCATCTGGTCCGCCTGGGCCGCCTCGGCGCTCAACTGCGCCTGACCGCCGACCCCGTGGGCAAGCTCCAGCAGTTCCGCTGGCCGGCCCCTCCGCCCGCGGTGCTGCGGCCGGCCAACCTGTTCATGTGCCCAGCCTGCGGCGAGCGCTTCCTCGTGCGTCCCTGGCAGGCGGTCGCCGCCGCGCCCGCGCCGGCGCCTGCTGGCGCCCCCGCGCCCGACGCTGCTCCCGCGCCTGCGCCGTCCGAGGCTGCCGAGGTGGCGGCTGAGCCTGCTCCACCCCCCGCCGCCGAACCCCCGTCGGCCATCGTCGCCACGGCCGAGCCGCTGGGCCTCGACGCCGCCGAGGAAGAGGAAATCCCTGAGGCCGAGGCCATCGAGGCCGGGCTGCCCGTTGCCGAGGAGGCCACGCCCGAGCCCGCGCCGGCACCCGCGCTCGCGCGCAGCGACGAGTTGGCCGAGATCACCAACTTCCTCGATTCTATCCTGAAGGAGAAGCCGAAGCCGGCCGAGGCCCCGCCGCCGCCCGCGGGCGGCACGGGCGTCCCGCCCGTGCCCTCGCAGGAGGCCCGCGCCGCGGCGCCTGCCGCGCCCGCGCCCGTCACGGGTGGCCCAGGCGTCCCGCCTGCGCCCCCGCAGGAGGCCCGCGTTGCCGCGCCGCCTCCCGCCCCGGCGGCTGCCCCGCCCGCGGCCGCCCGGCCGGAGGCCCCGAGACCCCCAGCGCCCCAGCCGATTCCCCCGAAGCCCCCGCAGCCGAGTCCCCAGCCGCTCCCCCTGGCCACACCCGTCGAGCGGGAGCCTGCGACCGAGCCGATGGCAGCCCCCCCGCGGCCCATGCAGGTGCCGCGGCCTGCGGCGCCAGGCCCGGCGCCCCAGCCGGCGCCCGCGAAGCCGCGGCCAATGGAACTCAAGCCGCCCGCCCAGGCACCCGCCACGAGGCCGATGGCGGTTCCGCCGCCCGGGGCGCAGCCGAAGCCCCTCGTGCCGCCCAAGGCTGCCGCCGCGCCCGCGCCCAAGCCGGCTCCGCCGCCCGAGCCGGCCGGACCACGCTACGACGTCTCAGCCGCACGCGTCCGCGACGCCGAGCAGGAGGCCCTCGTCCGCCTCCTCGTCGAGCGCTCCGGCCTCGCCCCCGAGGAGGCCCAGCGCCAGTGCGAGCGCACCGTCGTCATGGTCTGCAAGAACGCCTCCGCCGCCGAGGCCGAGGAGTGGCGCAAGGCCCTCGCCGCCATAGGCATCAAGCCCCGAATCCGGAAGCACTGACCCCTTTCTCGCCCCCACGCAGGAGGGCATGTTGCCCGGACGCTGAACTCGTTGGGAGTCCCGCCTTCCGCCTTCGCGGAGCTTCGTAGCCGCTACGGCGGAGTAGCTCAGGCGGTCTTCTCCTGCCCCGATCCGCCTGAAGGCGGGACTCCGAACGGGGTTGATCCCCTGAACGCAGTTTGGATAACACGCCCAAGACCATCGGGACGAGCCGGAAGGCCCAAAGTGTCCCTGATCTCCCTCATCGTGTTGTCCCACAATAAGGTCGAGCACACGCGCCGGTGCTTCGCCGGGCTGCTGCGCTCGCCGTACCGCCCCTTCGAGATCGTGGCCCTGGACAACGGCTCGACGGACTCGACGCCCGAGCTGTATGCGGCTTTCGCCGCCCAGGCCGAGGCCGCAGGCGTCGCCTTCCGCCCCACACGCCTCGACTCCAATCGCGGCGCCGTCACGGGTCGCAACATCGCGCTCAAACAGGTTCGCGGCGAATACGTGGTGTTCCTGGATAACGACGTGGTGCCGCGCACGCGGCCGTGGCTGGAGCGGCTGCGGGCCGCGCTGGAGGCCGACCCCCGCGTGGGCATCGTGGGGCCGAAGCTGGTCTACCCCTTCCCGCCCTACCTCATCCAGTTCGCCGGCGGGGCCGTGACGCCGACCGGGTGGGTGCACTTCCTCGGCCGCGGCGAGCCGCGCGAGACGCCCGCCTTCAACAAGCCCCGCGAGGTCCAGTGCCTCATCTCCGCCTGCTGGATGATGCCCCGCCGCCTCTACGACGAACTGGGGCCGCTCGACGAGGGGTTCAACCCCCTCCAGTTCGAGGACATTGATTACTGCTACCGCGCCCGCGCCGCGGGCCACGCCGTGCTTTACTTGCCGAGCGTGGAAATGTATCATTGCGAGAACGTGACCTCGGGCGACACGCCGACGATCAACTACAAGTACGTGACGATCAAGAACGGCCTGCGCTTCAAGAAGCGCTGGCGCCACGTCTTCGAGAACGAGGGCGGGCCGTCCGACAAGGAGTTCCACTGGGCCGACATGCCGAAGCGCGACATCTCCGAGCTGGGCGAGCTGGAGATGACAGACTGAGGATGAATGGATGAATGGATGGGTGGATGAATGGATGAATGGATGAATGCCAAGCCCGATCCGCGCTCTGGCATTCATCCATCCATCCAATCATCCAACCATCCCCTACATCTAGGGCAAGCATGCCAGGAGGTTGAGCAATGCCGAAGATCATCGAGGGCGAGCTGTCGGCCAAGGGGCTGAGGGTCGGGATCGTCGTGAGCAGGTTCAACGACTTCATCACGTCGCGGCTGCTCGGCGGGGCGCTCGACGCGCTTCAGCGGTCGGGAGCGGCGGACGGCGATATCACGGTGGCGCGCGTGCCCGGCGCCCGCGAAATCCCCGCCGTGGCCAAGCAGATGGCCGACAGCGGGAAGTTCGATGCCGTGATATGCCTGGGGGCGGTGATTCGGGGGTCCACGCCGCACTTCGACTACGTGGCCGCCGAGTCATCGAAGGGCGTGGCCGAGCTCGCCCTCCACGCCGGCCTGCCCGTCATCTACGGCATCCTCACCACCGACACCATCGAGCAGGCAGTCGAGCGCGCCGGCACGAAGGCGGGCAACCGCGGCTACGACGCCGCCATCGCCGCCATCGAAATGGCCAGCCTCCTCAAGCAGCTCAAGCAAGGCTGAATAGTTTCTGTTGCGGAAAGCCGAATTCGCCGAACTCGGGCCGTGCTCGGAAGCCAAAGACTGGCTGAAGCCAGGACTCCAAACGCGTTCGTTCCTTGTTTGGAGTCCTGCCTTCAGGCAGTCTTGGCATTCCGCAACAGAAACAAAATAGCTTTCAGCGATTCGGCTCATCGCCGGCGAAGGCCGCCTGAACGGCCTGTCGATTTAGTCGGCCCGGGAATTGCTGAGAAGATGGCCAGATTTCTATTGTAATCCCGCGGCGGAGCAAATAAGATAGGCGTCGGTGAGGGACGAGGCCGCCTTGCGAGGAGATGCTGA
>VGYV01000774.1 GCA_016872855.1 Planctomycetota bacterium | reverse complement strand
TGCACTCGTCCTCCGTCAAGTCGACGCGGTACTTCTTGTTCATTCGCTCCTCCTGCGGAAGATGGCTCCCCACAGGAGGAATATACTCCACGTAACCTATCATGTCAAGATTGACACAGTACTAGGTGCGCCACCTCGTTCATCCCGCTCAGCACCGTGGAGATGGCCGGGTTGCTGTAGAGGAAGCGGAAGGCGATCTCCTGCACCGGCATGCGCCGCAGCTCCACCAACGCGTCGTCGAACGCGCGCGAGTGGCCCACCAGGATGCCGCCGTAGAGCGGCCCCATTATCGCCACGCCCACCCCGCGGTCGTGGGCGTACGTGATCGCCTCCTCCACGTAGCGGTTGGTGAAGTTGTAGTAGACCGTGACGAACCGGAAGTCGGGCACGCGGCCCAGCCACTGAATGATGTCGTCCGGCCCCCCGTGGCTCGTGAAGCCGATGTGGCGCACGAGGCCCTGCTCGCGGGCCTGGCGCAGCGCGGTGAGCGGGCTGTCCCGCCCGCTGCACGCCGCCTCGAAGTGCGCCGCCGCGCTCATGTCCCAGAGCTGATAGAAGTCGAGGTAGCTCACCCCGACGCGCTTCAGCGAGGTCTCGATGCACTTCCACATCTGGTCGCGCGTGTGGATGCCCAGGCCGCGGTCCACGCGGGCCTCGCCCTTGCGCGGCTGGGCCTTCGCCGAGAGCACCAGCTTCGAGCGGTCCAGCCCCTTCAGGGCCTCGCCCACCCACGCCTCCGCGTTCTCCTCCAGGCTCCTGTAGGAGTAGCCGGCCCCAATGTCTATGTAGTTCAGCCCCAGCCCCACCGCGCGGCGAATCACTTCGACAGCGTTCTCACGCCCCTTGAACCGCATCGTCCCGATGCCGAGCACTGAGACGCGGGCGCCGGTGCTCCCCACTGGCCGATACTGCATCACACACTCCTCCGGCTCCGCCGCTTCCCGCCTGGCGGAACGCGCGTGACATTCTACCGATCCGCCCGACGCGAGGCAAACCGCGCACGCGCGGCGTCCGGCCCCTGCTGCCGGCGGGCCCTCACTGGCTCGGGAGCCCGACCCTCACCCTGCCCTCTCCCTGGAAGGGAGAGGGGTCCGAACCCCCCTCCCTCTCAGGGAGGGGGCAGGGGGAGGGTGGGACGCCTGTGCGGGCCCGTGGGGTGCAGTAACGGATTTGCGCGCCGAACCGGGCGTTCCTGTTCGTAGTTCGGCCTTCAGGCGGTCTTCAGGGCTGCCAGGGCGGACAGAAGAGCCGCGTAAACGCCGAACTACGAACGACGGCGGGCGGCGCACAAATCCGTTACTGCACCCGGGCCCGTGCTCCCACTTGACAGCCCGACGCCGCCGGATATAGTGGTGTGCCACGGTGTCGCATCTTCAATTCGCACATGGCCGCCATGTGCGAATTGAAGATGCGACACCAGGCAGGAGAAAGGAGACCGAATGAGGATTCTGTTGGCCGGCGGCTCCGGCTACGTGGGCACCCTGGTCATCCCCTACCTGAAGGCCGAGCACGCCCTCCGCGTCCTCGACCTCGTCCCGCCCAAGGACCCCGCCATCGAGTACGTCCAAGGCTCCGTCGGCGACATCGCTGCCGTCCGCAGCGCACTCCACGGCATTGAGGGCGTCGCCTACATGACCATGCCCAGGAACACCGAGGGGAATTACGACGTCCGCGACCTCGACGCGAACTACGACCTCCACGTGAAGCACCTGCACCGCGTGCTGCTCGCCGCCGCCGAGGCCGGCATCCGCCGCGCCGTCTACGCCAGCTCAATGTCCGTCTACGCCTACCGCCCCCACGGCTTCGCCGAGGGCGACGACACGCCGCCCGACGCCGCCGACCTCTACGGCTTCACCAAGCGCCTCGGCGAAATCGTGTGCGACTACTTCGCCCGCGCCCACAAGATGGCCGTCGTCTCCCTGCGCCTGAACAACCCAGTGTCGCTCGAGGACTGGCAGCAGGCGGCTCGCGCCGGGCGCCTCGTCGCCCAGACCGCGGCACCCGACGTGGCGAGCGCCATCGCCCTCTCCCTCACCGCCCCCGTCTCGGGCGCCCACGCCATGAACATCGCCGGCGACTACGAGGGCCGACGCGTCCGCTGCGCCCGCGCCCGCGACCTCCTCGGCTGGGAACCCCTAGCCCGCCCATAGCGCCGCGTTCCCGGTCGCTGTGGGCGGGGCCTCCGTGCCCCGCGCGTTCCCGGTCGCTGTGGGCGGGGCCTCCGTGCCCCGCGCGTTCCCGGTCGCTGTGGGCGGGGCCTCCGCGCCCCGCGCGGGGCAGAGACGCCCCGCCCACAGGGCCTCGGGGTCAAGCGTGTCGGGCGAAGGGGCCCACCGTGGGCCCGACCAGCCGCGCGAAGTCGGCGTAGGACAGCTTGATCAGCTCCTTGTGCGACCCCGCGTTGAACGCGATCTCCTCGTCCTCCGCCAGGGCCTCCTCGGCGAACACCGCCATGCCGAAGAGGTTCCCGAACGGCGGCATCGCCCCCACTTCGCACTCGGGGAACAGGTCGGCGAACTCCTCCTCCGTGGCCAGCTCGGCCTTGCGGGCACCCGCCAGCGCCGCCAGCGCCTTGAAGTCCACCCCCACGTGCGCCGGCAGCACCGCCAGCGCCATCCGCCCGTCGAGCTTCACGACCACGGTCTTCGCCAACTGCTTGCCGGGGATGTGGGCCGACGCCGCAATCTCCGGCGCGGTGAACGCGGGCGAGTGGGTGATGCACACGTACTTCACCCCCTCGCCGTCCAACAGCTCCCTCAGCTTCCTGGCAGGCATGATGCCCCTCCTTTCCTGGGCAGAGCCGCCGATGCCCTCTCCGCCGCCCCAATTATACCCCAGCTTTCCGCGCGGCGGTAGTCGAGAGCAAGACGAGCAGCAGGAGAGCGGCAATGCCGGCCAGGTAAGCGCCGATGCAGAAGGCCACGCCGGGGCCAACCGCCTCCCACACCACGCCGAACACCAGGCTCGCCGGCAACGCCGCCAGCCCCACCGCCGTGTGGTACACCCCGAAGGCCGTGCCGCGGTGCTCGCTCGGCACGAAGTCGGCCACCAGCGCCTTCTCCGCCCCCTCCGCCATCCCGTAGTAGAGGCCGTAGACCACGATGAGCGCCCAGAACTGCCAGGCCTCGGCCACGAATGCCATCCCGAAGTACACCAGGGCGTAGACGAGCCAGCCCGCGATGATCACTGGCCGGCGGCCGAACTTGTCCGACAGGAACCCGCCTGGGATGCTGAACGCCGCCTTCGAGATGTGCAGCACCACCCACAGCCCGATGAGCCCGGGCAGGCTCAGCCCGAACGCTGTCCGCCCGTAGAACACCAGGAACAGGTCCGAGCTGTTGCCCAGGGCGAACAGCGTCACGATGCCCACGAAGGCGTAGAAGCGCCCAGGCAGCTTCGCCCGCGGGGCCGACGGGTCCTTCGCCGCGGGCTTCGGCGCGATCTCCTTCACTCGCCCCACCAGCGACGTCATCGCCGCGATGCCGGGGATGATCGCCAGGGCGAAGAGCCACCGCAGCGCATCCATCTCCTCCGGCGTCGCCCGCTCCGACGAGCCCTTCCAGAAGCCATAGCCCAGGAACCCGTACAGCACAGCCACAGCCACCACCGGCCCCAGAATGGCCCCCGTGTGGTCCATCGCCCGATGGAAGCTGAAGGCGATGCCGCGATGCTCCTTGGGCACCGAATCGCTGATCAGCGCGTCGCGCGGCGCCGTGCGGATGCCC
>VGYV01000773.1 GCA_016872855.1 Planctomycetota bacterium | reverse complement strand
TGTAGGCCATTCCCGAGGCCCGGCACACCCAGCGCAGCGCCCGCTCCAGCGGCATCTGGTTCCCCCAGACAGTCACCTCTCTCTTCCCCTCCTTGGCGTCGAGGATGAAGGACACATCGCACTCCTTGCTCAGTCGGGTCAGGACGTCCGAGAGGGGCTCCTGGATGAACTCGAAGCTGATGGGCTTCGCCATCTGCTTCGCCAGCTCAGCGGTGGGGGGCTTGTGGAGGGGCGCCTGGGCCTCTTCCTGGCGGAGAACCTCCTTGACTCGCTCGGGCGTGGTGACAAGGATGCCGCCATCGAGCCAGAGGTAGACCATGCCCATCAGCCGGCAGACCAGCCGCAGGGCGGAGGCGAGCCGCACGTTCTCGACACGGGCGGTCACGCCGAGAACGTCGTTCGTGGCAGCCTGGGGGTCGAGAAGAATCGTGAAGCCGCCGCTTTCCTCGTCGTAGCCCAGCCACGTGAGGACGTCGGGCACGGGGGTGCAGACGAAGTCGAAGCTCACGCCGTTCGCCATTCGGCGGAGCCAGGGGGCGAGCTCGTCGCCCCGGGGCCATTGCAGCGCGCGTGTGGCCTCGATTGGTCCGCGCACGGCTGCGACGCGGGCGGGGCTTGTCAGCAGGAGCACGCCATCGCACTCGAGTTGCACGAGGCCGGCTGCATCGCAGACCTTCTTCAGGGCGTCGCTCGCGGGCCGGTCGTTCAACCGCACGGTGAACTTGGGGTCCTCATTCCCGAATGCCTGCGGGTCAATGGCGACATTGGCGCCCGCGGCCTTGCGGATGCCCCCGATCGCGTCCTCCATAGTCGCGCCCGTGAGGTCAAGGGTGACTTTCTTGTCCAGCGCAGCCGCCAGGCGCTTGCGAAGCGGCTCGTCGAGGCGGCGCTCCTCGATGGGGCTAAGCGGGCCGATGGCCCAGAGGCGGAGCGCTCCGTCGGCCCCGCCCGTGGCGATGCAGCGGCCGTCGCGGGAGGCGGCCACGGCGGTCGCGCCCTCCGCCTGGCTGCCGAGGGGCTTCAATAGCTTCTCCTTGTCGGGAGCCTTGGCCTCGAACGCTTCATCCTTGCTCCCAGCAGGATAGGTCTTCAGGCAGTCGCCCGTCGCGGCGTCCCACAGCTTCACGGCGCCCGCGGCGTCGCGGGTGTAGAGGAAGGCGCCGTTCCACGACAGGGCGAGCTGGACGGGAGGGCGAAGGCCCTTCTGGGTGCGGATGCACCCGCCGGTCGCGGCATCCCACGAGCGAATCGTGCCGTCGCGGCCACCCGAGATGACCCGCAGGCCGTCGGGCGTGACGAACAGGGCGTCCACGCCGCCCTCGTGGCCCGACAACGTGGCGGCCAGGCGCCAGGCCCCGCCCGCGACCTCCCGCGAAAGGCGCAGGATGGCCGGGGGCGCCGCGGCCGCCCCGAGCGGGCAGTCGAAGCCCACGGCCTCCAGGGCCTTGTGGGTCTCGAAGGGCGTGAGGTCGGCCCCCGGCCTCTCGGGCGGGAACGCGAGGCGCTTGAGCGGGAGAGCCAGGAGCGGCGAGAGGTCCGCGATGGCCAGCCGCCCGAGGCCGAGTTCTTCCAACTGCGTGCCCTTCAGGGGCGCAAGGTCGGTCACGGCGGTCTTCCACAGCTCGAGCCTTCGCAGGGGCACGTTCCGGAGCGGCGCGAGGTCGGCGACGGGGTTGCTCCCACAGTCGAGGCGCTCCAGCGGCAGGCCGGCCAGGGGCGAGAGGTCGCTCACCTTGTTCCTTGCACAGTCCAGGAGCTTGAGGGGCATGCCGCGCAGCGGAGAAAGGTCGGCGATCTCGTTGTCCGAGCAATCCAGCTCTTCGAGCGCCATGCCGGCGAGAGGCGAGAGATCGCTCAGGTGGTTGTCGCGGCATTCGAGCCGCCTGAGCCGCAGGCCCTTGAGGGGCGAGAGGTCGCTCACGTGGCGGCCGTTCAGGCCCAGGCCATCCAGTTCGCCGCCACGGAAGCGGAGGGCGGCGTTCCGCTGATACCGTGGGTTCCGGGCCTTGAGCGCGGCGTGGAGGCGTCGGGCCGCAGGGTTGTCGGCCTCGGTGCCAATCGTCTCGCGGACACGTCCCGGCTCGGCGACGGCGATCTCGGGGCCGCGCCAGACGTGTGCCAGGCCCACCGACCTGCACACCCACCGCAGCACGCGGCCCGCCGCCATCCCATCCGCTCGAAGGCTGACGGCCTTCTTACCGACCTCGCCGGCCTCGGCCGCCAGCTCGATGGGCACGCCGGCCTCCCTGCTCACGCGCTCCAACGCCTGCGCGAGAGGCACCTCGACGAAGTCGAGGCGGACGGCCTGTTCCATCTTCTTCGCCAGCTCGGGGGAGGGCGGCTCCTGGAACGCGGCCAGGTCATGCTCAAATCGCCAGGTGTCTCGCGCCCGCTTGAGCGTCGTCACCCACAGGGCGCCGTCGTGCCAGACGAACACCCTGTCGAGGCCCTGGCATATCCACCGCATGGCGCAGTGAAGCCGCATCTCGCTCACGCGCAGAGTCACGTTGGGCACTTCCTCTTTCAGCGCCTGGGGGTCGGGGAAGATCGGCACGTCCACCAAGCTCTGGAGGAAGTTGAAGACGTCCTGGTGCGGCGTCTCGATGAAATCGAACGTGACCGAGCGCAGGAGGCGAGGCATCTGGGCGGCCGCGTCGGCGCCGTCGGGCCACTGGAACAGCCGCACTTCCTCCGATTCGCCCTTCAGCGTCTTCGCGCGCTCGGCGGACGTGACCAGGAGCGCGCTCTGGTGCGGCACGTGAATCATCTTGGCCAGCCCGCCAATGCGCCCCAACGCCTCCTCGAAGCGCATCTCCTGGACGCGCAGGGTAACGGTGGGGGTGTCGTCTTTCACTGCCCGGGGGTCCAGCACAATCGTGATGTCCACCAGGCTGCTGAGGAAGTTCACCACGTCGGCCAGAGGCGTCTCCACGAAGTCGAACGTGACCTTCTTCCGCATCGTCGCGGCGAGGCGCCGGCGCGCCGGCTCGTCGAGCCAGTGCTCCTCGAGGGCGTCGGGCGGGCCAGTCACCCACAGGCGGACTGCTCCGTCGGCGCTCCCCGTCAGGATTCGGCGGCCGCTGCGCGACGCCGCGACCGCCGTGACCCCCTTCGCGTGCTCCCCCAGCTCCCCGAGCAGCTTGGCCCGCGCCGCCGCGTCCATCTCCGGCGGGGGCGGGAGTCCATCCGCCAGGGGCAACTCCATAGGCGGATTCTCCCCGAGGTGCCAGAACCTCTTGCGGCCATCGGCGCCGCGACACCATAGGAACGGTTCGCCTGGGAAGAAGGCGATGCGGATGGGCGGGAGGCGGCGCGGGTCCCGCAGCACGTGCAGGCACTCGCCGGTCGCGCCGTCCCACACCCGCACCGTGCCGTCGCTGCCGGCCGAGGCCAGCGACAGGCCATCGGGCGAGACGGCGACCGAATCCACTGCCCCCTTGTGCCCCGCAAGGGTCGCCGCGAGGCGGCGTGCGCCGCGCAACAGGTCACGGCTCAGTTCCGCCTCGAGCTTCCTGACGGGCGGGTTGGGCGGCGTAATGGTCGCAGGTGCGCGCGGCGGGGGCGCGGGCTCCTCCTCCACCTTAGGCTCGGGCGCGCCTCCTGGCCGCGGCTCCTCCGCCCATGCCCCGGCGCCGAGGACCCACAGCGCCCAGGCCAGGACAACCCTCCCCAACCTGAACCAAGCGCTTGCCCGCGTCACGACCGTTCCTCCTGACCTCTTGCCGGAG
>VGYV01000772.1 GCA_016872855.1 Planctomycetota bacterium | reverse complement strand
GTTGAAGGAGCGAGCCGTGAAGGTGGGACTTAGCGCGCTGGTGACGCCGCGTGAGTGGAGCTTCGCCGAGCTGGTGCGGCAGGCGAAGGCGACAGGCTACGAGGCTATCGAGGTGGTGCCCCGCGAGGGGGGCGAACTGACCCTCGACACGCCCCCAGACGCCCTCGCGGCCCTGGCTCGCCTGGCCGCCGAGGAGGGGGTCGAGGTCACGTCGCTGTGCGGCAGCGGCGGAAAGCCCTCGAACCTGATGACCAGCAACGAGTCCGAACGCCGTGCCGGGGTGGAGACCGCCAGGGCGATGCTCCGGACGGCGAAGGCGCTGGGCGCTGACACCATCCTCCACACCCTCGGCGGCAGGCCGAACGCCGAGCTCTACTACCACGTGGCCTACGCCAACGCGCTCCGCTCACTCCAGGAGCTCGCCCCCGCCGCCGAGGAGACAGGCGTCAACGTGGGCGTGGAGTACGTCTGGAACGGCTTCCTCACCAGCCCCCTGGAGATGGCGCAGTTCCTCGACGCCGTGGCCAGCCCTCGCGTGGGCTTCTACTTCGACCCCGGCAACATGCGCATCTTCCACCAGTCCGAGCACTGGGTGCGGCTCTGCGGCCGCCACATCAAGAAGGTTCACGCCAAGGACTTCTCGTGGGAGAAGATGATCGTGCAGTGGCCCCCGCTGCTCAAAGGGCAGGTGAACTTCCCCGCCGTGATGCGGGAGCTGCGGCTGGCCGGCTACGACGGCGCGCTCATCTCGGAGGTCCCGCCCTCCGTCGCGTCGCTCGCCGACACTGCCGCGGCGATTCGCACGCTCATCGAGATGGCGGGGGGATAACACGCACGTTGCGTGACGCGTGACCCGTGACGCGTGACCAGGAAAGCTGCGAGCGCCGAGCTTCGAGCCGCGAGCCTGCGAGCTCAACGCTGTGGCGTGCTGCTTCAGGCTCGAAGCTCGTGGCCCGCCGCTCGTGGCTCTCCGAGTCACGCGTCACGGGTCACGCGTCATGGATCAAGCACGCTCGAGGGCCATGCATGGACGCCGAGTTCCGCGAGTATGATCCCTTCCGCGATTCCGAGGCGGCGCGGGTGCTGCTGAACGCGGTGTTCACGTCAGCCGCCGTGTCGCCCGAGGGCTGGGCGCGGTGGACCGCGCAGGACTTCACGGCGCCGGTGGCTATCGTGGACGGCCAGATTGTGGGCGCCATCCCGCTCTTCCGCCGCAGCTACCGCGTGGCGCCCGGCGCCGAGGTGACTGCCTGGGTGGAGAACCGCGTGGGCGTGGCCGAGCCGCTCCGCGACCAGGGCCTCGGCTCCGGCATGCAGGCCGCCGCAAAGCAGTTCCTCCAGGGGCGCGGCGACGTCCTCCTCGTCTACCGCGGCGCCGAGCGCACCAAGGGCTACCGCTTCTACGAGAAGAACGGCCTCTACGACGTGTCGTACCCGCTTGCGGCCACCATCGAGCCGGCGAACGAAGCCGCGCCCGGCACCCGCTGGGTCACGCAGGACGAGTTCCTCGCCCACTCCGCTCTCTGGCACGACATCTTCACGGCCTGCTACGGCCGGTTCGGCGGCTATCCGGCACGCCACCCGGGCTACCTCAGAGACATCATCGGCACCGTGACCTGGCAGGAGGCCATGCGCCAGGAGTTCTCATACGCCGTCGTGGAGGATGGCGGCCGGGCGGCCGGCTACATGGTCCTGGGCCTCCGCAAGGATGTCTTCCAGGTGATGGAGCTGGCGGTGCTGGGCGGCTCGGTGGAGCTGGCGCGGCGGCTCCTGGCGGCGGCCCGCGGGAGGGGCGGGCCGGTGCGCTGCTACGCCACCCACGGCTGCCTCCTCGCCGCTGCGGTGCGCCGCCTCGGAGCCAAGCTCCCGCCCCGCGAAAACGGGGCCATGATGCTCATGGTTCATGTCCTTGACATAGCGTCCACCGGCCGCAAGGTCTGGCGCGACGTGTCCGCCCTCCGCGACGTCGAAGTCCGCGTCTGGACCCCCGAGCGCGAGGGGGTCATCCACAGCGTCGCGGCCCCGAAGCGCGCCCTGGCCATCGAGCTCAAGGAGCACATGCTGGCCCGCCTCCTGATGCGGCGCTTGGACGTGGCGCGCGCGGTGGCCGAAGAGCGCGTGACCCTCTGCGGCGACGAACCGGGCGACGCCGAGGCCCTCAGCGACGCACTCGACCCATGTCACTGGGTATATCATCCGATTGACTACCTGTGATGGAAGAAGGGGATGAATGGATGGGTGGATGAATGGAGAATTGTCTGACACCCATCCATTCATCCATTCATCCCGTTTGCGCGGGCGTGGCATGTGTGGTAAACTAATCTTATGCGCCAGGCACAGATCGCTCTGGGCGGCGCCGGAGAATCTCCCCTTTTCGGAGGCATTGCGAATGCGTATGAGAGGCGGACGAAGCTGGGTGCTGGCCTTGCTGGCCCTCGGGGCGGCCGCAGGATGGGCCGTCGCCGGCGAGGGAGCCAAGAAGGGCGACGAGCCCGAGAAGAAGGCCGACGAGCCGAAGGAGCCCACGAAGAAGGGCGAGGAGCGAGCGCCCGACGACTGGCTCGCCAAGGTGGACGGCGTGTTCATCACCCGCGACGACGTCAGGGGGGCTCAGCGGCAGTTCATGGCGCTCAACCCCCAGGCCACGGTGCCGAGCATGCGCGAGACGGTGGACCAGCTCATCGAGCGGCTGCTCTGGCTGCGCTACTTCCAGAAGCAGGGCCACCAGGCCACCGGCGCCGAGGTCACCCGCCGCATCCAGGAGATTGACAACGAGTTGCGGCAGCGCTACAACCTGCGCTACGACCGCTGGATCGCCGCCCTGGGCCTCACCGCCGAGGAGCACGGCGCCCTCCTCGCCTTCGAGATCTCCGCCGCACGCCTCCGCGCCAAGCTCGAAAGCGAGGTCCAGGAAGACGAGATCAAGCGGGAGTTCGACGCCCACCCCGAGTGGTTCGACGGCAGCCGCGTCCGCATCCAGCAGATCTTCATTGACACCTCGCAGATCGGCCACGATCCCGAGAAGCTCAAGAAGGCCAAGGACCTGGTGGACAAGGTCTACGGCGAGGCCGAGGCGAACAAGGACTTCGGGAAGCTGGCCGAGTACTACTCGCAGGGCGCCGCCCATCTCGGCGGGGGCGACCGCGGCTGGTTCACCCGCAAGAACCCCCGGGCGACCGAGGACGACGAGCCGCTCATGGCCGCCGCCTGGGCACTCAAGGTCGGACAGCACACCAAGCCGGTCCAGACCGCCCGCGGCTGGCACGTCCTCAAGGTCACGGACCGCGAGGAGGCCCGCCTCACCCGCTTCGGCGCCAGGCCGAACGTCATTGGCGAGCTCATCCGCCGCAGGGTCACTGCCATCCTCGACGAGTTGAAGGCCAAGGCCACCATCGTCCGCAACTTCTAGCCCGCACCGGCTCAGCGCGCACCCAGGGGCGGCCATTCCGGCCGCCCCTGGCGCTTTGATGCCCGCACGCCCGAGGCTGGTGCAGGGCGCCGGGTGTGCAATTCCGAAAAAACAAGACAGGCTCTTCCGGGTTTCTTGTGGGTGCCCCCAATATGTTGACAGCGTCCCAAGTCCTTGAGATCGTGGGTGTGCCTGCGGCCGGTGCGTCGGGGGCTTTGCCCCCGAACCCCCAGGATTTTCCGCTTTCGGGCCGCCGGCACCCCAACAGGAAAATGGCCGCGCTGGCCTCCAGGAGACGTGCCGGTGGCCGAATGCGATAAAT
>VGYV01000771.1 GCA_016872855.1 Planctomycetota bacterium | reverse complement strand
CCGAGCACCTGCTCTTCAAGGGCACCGAGCGCTTCCCCCACCCAGAGGCCCTGTCGGCGGCAATGGACGCCCACGGCATCGAGCTGAACGGCGCCACGCTGCCCGAGCACACCGAGGTCATGGCCGGCTCGCACACCCGCCACTTCGCCCAGGCCCTCACCCTTCTCGCCGAGGTGCTCCTCCACCCCCGCTTCGTCCCAGAGCACGTAGAGATCGAGCGCCACGTCGTCCTCGAAGAGATGGGCCAATACCGCGACATGACCGAGGACGGCGCGAGCCTGGACGAGTTGTCCCACGGCCTGATGTGGGACTCTCGCGCGAACGCCTTCTGCTGCCTGGGCAGCCGGGCCAACGTGGCCAGGTTCGGGCCGGACGACATTGCCGGCCACTACCGCCGCTTCCTCAGCGGCCGCAACCTGGTCCTGTGCGTCGCAGGCAACTTCGACGAGTCGGCCGTCCTCGCCCAGTTGGGCCAGGCATTCGGAAGCCTGGAGCCCGGCCAGCCCGCCGCCTGCACTCCGATGGAGGACTCCCAGGGCGAGCCACGCCACCTCTTCCAGCGGGCGCCCACGCAGATGGCCTACCTCAAGCTCTGCCACAAGGCCTGCTCCTACCACGACCCAAAGGTCTACCCCGTGGCTGTCATCAACGAAATCCTCGGCGGGGGCGTCACCTCGCGCCTCTTCGCACGCCTGCGCGAGCGCGACGGCCTGGTCTACGACGTCTCCTCCGGCACCATCCTCTACTCCGATTGCGGCTGGGTCGAGGTCGTCACCAGCACCAGCCGGCGCAAGGTCGCCGCCACAGTCGAGGCCACGCTCGAAGAGGTCCACCGCCTCGCCGACGAGGGGGTCGCCGAGGACTACCTTCAGTCGATCAAGGACCGCGTGGCCTGCAACATGGAGATTCTTGAGGACAGCCCGGGCGACGTGGCGGAGTGGCTCGGCGCGCGCGAAATCCTCCTCTCGCCCGACAAGATCGTGCTGCCCACGGACGAGGCGGAGCGCCTGAAGCAGGTGACGGCCGCCGAGGTCCGCGCCGTCGCGCGCGAGATGCTCTGCCCAGCGCGCCGCAGCCTGGTCATCCTGGGTCCGACCCCCTGGCTCCAGCGGCGCCGCATCCGCCGCGCGATCGGTCAGTGAATCGGAGTGTCAATTGAGCCGAATGGAGCGGCAGTTCGTAGTGCGGGCTTCAGCCCGTATCCGTCCCGCCCACAAGGGGCCAGAAGCACAGCCGAGGGCGGCTGTGCCACACACGATTCGTTCGGCTGAAGTGGCGGACTAAGTACGCCGCCCCACAAATGAGGGGACAAGACCGGAGTCCCGAAGGGACAGCAGTGGGTAGCCGGCGGCTTCAGCCGCCGGATCGTGGCGCACCCACGACCCAGTCCCGAAAGGGACGGCAGTGCGCCGGGGCACGGCGTTCGCCCTCTTCTGCCGTCCCTTCGGGACTGGCTGGCTATCGCGCCTGAGTCCGGCGGCTGAAGCCGCCGGCAACCCACTGAGCTCCCTCTGGGAGCAAGGAACCAAGGCCCACGCGATTCTGCCCCCCTATTCGCGGGGCGATGCACTAGAGGTCAGCTGCCTATGGCTCGGTTCCGAAAGCTCGAATGGTTCCTCGCCGAATGGGTCGGCTCCTGGCTCTGGGGCATGATCTGCCGCAGCCTGCGGCTCGAGGTCCACGGGGACGAGCATCTCGAGGAGCTGGAGAGGAAGCGCGGCGCCATCGCCTTCACCTCCTGGCACTACGAGATGCTGCCCACGCTCTACCACCATCGCCACTGCGGCGGCTGCACGCTGACCAGCGAGCACGCGGACGCCGAGATGGTGGCCCGCGCCGTGCGGCACCTGGGCTACACGCCGATTCGCGGCTCGACCACCCACGGCGCCATCCGCGGCCTCGTCGAGCTGGTCCGCGCCATGCGCAGCGGCAAGGGCGTGGGCTTCACCCCCGACGGCCCGCGCGGCCCCCGCTGCGTCGCCCAGGTCGGCATCGTCATCGTCTCCCAGCGCAGCGGCTGCCCCATCGTCCCTATGGGCTTTGCGTCCAGGTGGTTCTGGCAGTTCCGGTCCTGGGACCGCATGCGCATCCCCAAGCCCTTCTCGAAGGCGGCCATCTGCTACGGCGAGGCGATTCAGGTGCCGCCGAAGGTCACGGCTGAGGAGGCCGAGGTCTGGCGAAAGCGCGTCGAGGAGGCCATCACCGCCGTGAGCCGCCGCGCCGAGGAAATCGTCGGCCTCCCCCCCGAACTGAGCGCCTTTGCCCCGTGAGCGAAAGGAATGGCGTGAGGACAAGCCCGACAGGGCGACAGGAGGTAGCCACGGGCGTCAGCCCGTGGACGGCAGGCCACCCTCAACACAGCCCCCGCAGGGGGCGGCAGAGGCCCTTGTGACCACAGTCGCCATCGTCCGATGCGAGGATTACGAGCCGAAGCGCGTCGAGGACGCGGTGCGGCAGGCCCTCGACCTGCTCGGCGGGCTGGGACGGGTGGTGCGGCCCGGGCAGAAGGTGTTGCTCAAGCCCAACCTGCTGCGCGCCGCGCCGCCCGAGCGCGCGGTGACCACACACCCCACCATCATCCGCGCCGCGGTTGCCGCAGTTCGCGAGGCGGGCGCCATCGCCTGGGTCGGCGATTCCCCGGGCGGCGTCCAGTGGAACGTCACCGACCGAGTGCTGGAGGAGAGCGGGGTCGGGCCTGCGGCGAAGGAGGCCGGGGCGGAGATCAAGGACTTCGATGCCGGCGCGACCGACATCATCGAGTGCCCCGACGCCACGGTCCTCAAGAAGTTCGCCCTCGCCCGCGCCGTGCGCGAGGCCGACATCGTCGTCTCGCTGGGGAAGCTCAAGACCCATTGCCAAACGCTCTACTCGGGTGCCGTGAAGAACCTCCTCGGCTGCCTGCCGGGCGGCGGGAAAATCCGCGTCCACCAGCTTGCCCCCAAGGCCCGCCAACTCTGGGCGGCGTTCCTCGACATCTACGCCGTCGTCCGCCCCCGGCTGGCGCTGATTGACGGCGTTCTGGGGATGGAGGGCGAAGGCCCCAGCCACGGCAAGGTGCGCCACCTCGGCCTCCTCATCGCCAGCGAGGACAGCGTGGCCGCCGACGCCGTGGCCTGCCGCATCATCGGCTACCCGCCGAAGGCGGTGGCCCTCCTCAAGCAGGCCGAGGAGCGCGGCCTCGGCACCGGCGACCTGGCGAAGATCGAGGTCGTCGGCCTCCCCGTCGAAGAGGCCGCCGTCAGCGACTTCGTGCGCCCCTCGAACTTCGCCTTCGAGGTCATCCCCGGCTTCCTCATGAAGCTCATCGGCCGGGGCGTGTCGGTAGAGCCCGAGATCGTTCAGGAGTTGTGCAAGAAGTGCGGCCTGTGCCAGCGCAGTTGCCCAGCCGACGCCATCGAGCGCCACGAGGGGCTCGTGATTGACCAGGCGAGATGCGTCCGCTGCTTCTGCTGCCACGAGCTGTGCCCGCACGACGCCATCGCGCTGAAGCGCTCGTGGTTCATCCGCCTCTACGACTACATGCGCCACAAACGGAAGAGGCGGAGGGACAAAGCCGACGCGCCGCATTCGTGACCGCTCCTCGTCCCGATGCTCCGCGTCGGTATCTGTTTGGCTAAGAAACTACGCGCCGCACGAGACTTCGCTCGTGCGGCGTGGCCCCTGCGGGGCAGTTGAATCTGGGGGCCTGTCCTGGCATGGTAGTGGCGCATGTGACCAGGGGCGGTGAGCGGGTGTTGGGAAAGTCCTG
>VGYV01000770.1 GCA_016872855.1 Planctomycetota bacterium | reverse complement strand
GGACGCCCGATCCCAGGGCTCCCTGCGGTCGCCCTGGGCTACGACTGGCTCGCCCGCCTTCGCGGGCTACAGGGCCCCGAGATGTGGGCAAAGATCAGGTCCTTCGCACAGGAAAGGCCGAACTCGTCCTTCGTGATGTCGTCGCCCTGGTTCCAGAGGGCGGCGCCCATCCGCCCTGTCGGACGGCTCGTGCCCACGACGAGCGCCTCGTGGCTCAGCAAGGCCGCCTGGATGGACTGGATGGTGAGTTCCTGCCCGCCGTTCCGGGCGCCGCCGACGGCCAGGACGCCGCAGGCGCACGATAGCATGGCGATGCCGACGCTCACCCTTCTCCTCATCCCTGCGGGCCCTTTCAGCATCGGTCCGTGCTTGCCTCCGCTCCGAGGACGCTCACGCGCGATGCCCTTGCTCAGCAGGAAACCAATGCCGGGTGCGGAGGCAGATTTTCACGAGCATCAGCATGACCGGCACCTCGATGAGGACGCCGACGACGGTGGCAAGGGCCGCGCCCGACGAGAGGCCGAAGAGCATGGTGGACGTGGCAATGGCGACCTCGAAGTGATTCGACGCGCCGATCATCGCGCTCGGCGCAGCGTCCTCATACGTGAGCTTCAGCGGCTTCGACCACCAGTAGCCGAGCCAGAAGATGAGATTCGTCTGAATGAACAGCGGGATGGCAATCCACAGGATGGTCAGCGGGTTGCCCAGGATCACCTCGCCCTTGAACGAGAAGAGAAGGACCAGTGTTACCAGCAGGGCAATGATGGTAACGGGGGTGAGGACGTGGAGGAACTTCTCCTTGAACCAGGCCTCGCCCTTGGCCTTGATGAGCCACTTGCGGCTGAAGTAGCCCGCGACGAGCGGCAGGGCCACGTAGATGCCAATCGAGAGCACCAGCGCCTGCCACGGCACGGGCAGCCGTCCCACGCCGAGGAGGAACCCGCCCAGCGGGCCGTAGAGGACGAGCATCGTGAGCGAGTTGATCGCCACCATCACGAGGGTGTGGCCGTCGTTGCCCTTTGCCAGGTAGCCCCACACGAGCACCATCGCCGTGCAGGGGGCGATGCCCAGTAGGATGCAGCCGGCCAGATAGCTCCGCCACAGCGGCACCTCGAGCATCTTCGCCCCGCCGGCTTCTACGACCTTGCCCGCCCCATAGCTGTCGCCCACAGCGAGGTCCAGCCCCAGCGGCATCTTCACGTAGTCCTTCGCCTCCGGCCCGATGAAGCCCAGGCAGAGCGTGCCGAGGAAGAAGGCGGCGATGGCGTACATCGTGAACGGCTTGATCGCCCAGTTCACGAACAGCGTGAGACCCACTGGCTTCACGCTCTTGCCCGCCTTGAGCACCTCGGCGAAGTCGATCTTCACCATGATCGGGTACATCATGAAGAACAGGCAGATGGCAATGGGGATGGAGACGACCGGCGCCTCGTTCACGTAGATCGCCATGCCATCGAGCGTCCGCGCCACGCCCGGCGCGATCTTGCCGAGCGCGATCCCGCCCGCGATGCACAGGATCACCCACACCGTGAGGTAGCGCTCAAAGACGCTCAGGCCCTTGGCAGGCTTTGCCATGTTTCAGTCCCTCAGAAGATCGCGCCGAAGACAAGCCCCACGGCCGTGGACATCACAACGGCCAGTGCGCAGAAGACCAGGGTCTTCTTAGTGCCCATGATCTTGATCAGCACCAGAATGCTCGGGATCGAGAGCGCCGGCCCGGCGAGGAGCAGCGCCAGAGCCGGCCCCTTCGCCATGCCCAGGTTCATCAGCGCCTGGACGATGGGAATCTCGGTGAGTGTGGCGAAGTACCAGCACATCCCCACGAAGGACGCCACGAAGGTGGACACGACGCCGTTGTCGCCCACGGCGCCCGCCACCAGCTTCTCGGGCACGAGGGCCGAGATGAAGCCCGTGACGAACACGCCGCCGAAGAGCAGGGGCACAATCATCTTGCCGAAGTCCCACGTCGCCACCATCCAGTCCTTGATCTCCTCGCGGCTGAACCAGCGCCAGAGCATGAGCAGCACGGCAATGCCCATTGCGCCCGCCAGATACCACTTGACGCCGTGGATGCTCATGGTAAAGCTCGGCACGGGTTGCACCGAGGCGATGTCGGCCATGGGCAGCCGCTTCACCTCGGGCGCGAGCTTGCCGTCGGCCCCATACAACTGCACGTCCATCGTGTCCACCATCTTCGTCCGCACGTTCGCCGACAGGGTCGTGCCGTCCTTGAGGGCGATGGTCACGTCGTTGGTGTTGGCCCAGTCGCTGAAGACGAGGAAGAGCACCATCGCGGCGAAGTAGAGCACCGTCTGCCCCAGGTTGCGGCGGCTGGCCGGCGGGGGCGGCATCTGCATCACGGCGTCAATCCGCTTCTGCTCGGCGTGGCGGAAGATGAACGCCATGAGCAGGCCGATGGCGTAGGCGAAGCCGATTGAGCCGATCACTCGCGCCACGCCGATGTCGTAGCCCAGAACACTGGCCGACAGGAAGATCGCCATCACGTTGATGGCCGGCCCCGAGTAGAGGAAGGCGCTGCCCGGCCCGAGCCCCGCGCCCATCGCATAGATGCCGGCGAACATGGGCAACACGCTGCACGAGCACACGGCCAGGATGCAGCCGGCGACCGCTCCGACGGTGTAGGCCAGGAAGCGGGGCGACTTCGGCCCCAGGTAGCGCATCACGGATGCCTGGGAGAGGAAGGTGCTGATGGCCCCGGCGATGAACATGGCCGGCACCACGCAGGCCAGCGTGTGCTCGCGCACGTACCACTGTAGGAGCCGGAAGGCTTCAGCAATGGCCGCCGAAATCTTCGGGTCGCTGAACGGCACGAAGTAGAAGAAGACGAAAATGCCAGCCAACCACAGAAAGACCTTCACTTCCTTCTTCATCGTTGACCTTCCGCAAGCTGCGGCTAAGCCGAAGAGCCTTGGTTCCGTCTCGGCCAATGGGCGTTTGGCAAAATCGCCAAGCCTCTGGCCCAAAAAGAACCGCCGCCGCAGAGCGCTCTATCCCATCAGCGCCAACTGCTGCTCGGCGTTGCGCTTCATCACCGCCTCCACGCACTCGAAGAAGTCGAGAACACAAGGGCACCGGAGAGTGTAAAAAACTTGGCTCCCGCGCCTCTCGTCATCGAGGATGCCCGCAGCCTTCAGCACAGAGAGGTGCTTGGAGACCGTGGACATGTCGGCGCCCACCATCTCGGTGAGCTCGCACACGCACCGCTCGCCCTTGGCCAGTTCGTCCACCATGAAGAGGCGTGTGGGATGGGCCATGGCCTTCACAATCTTGGCCCTGGCCTCGAAGCGAGCTTGCGTCTGCGCGTCCATCTCAAAGACCTTGGCTGCTTGGCGTATTGGTAGTATAGCCAAGGTCCACGCTGATGTCAAGTTCTTCTTCACTCTTGAGCATGGCCCACAATCCTGGCGCGCGTCCATTGACCGCTGAGCTCCGAAGGAGCGTACCATGTCAGCCCAGGGCGTTGCGCTGGTCTTTGCCCACATTTCGCGTCGGGCCGTACTGCGGACGAGTCTTGGCCACGGGCCCGCTTCGCGGGGAGGCAAAGCAGCATCTGCGATGCCGCACTCCATAATCCTCCCGCGTCACAAGGGGGCGGATTATGGAGTGCGGTGACGAAGTCGCCGCTTTGGGTTCCCGCGAAGCGAACAGAGGAGCGCGACTGGCGAGGTTGACTCGGAAAAGGGGACATTCTACTTTTCTCGGCCGCGATGTTGGCGATCTATGTGCCGCTTCGGGGTTCTTT
>VGYV01000769.1 GCA_016872855.1 Planctomycetota bacterium | reverse complement strand
CCTCCCCCAACCCCAACGGGGGAGAGGGGGAAGGGGGGTGAGGGCCTGCTGTGAGGCTGTCGAGCCCTTGCCCCACCGACACAAGCCTCGGGGAAGGGAGTCGGGAGGGGCCAAGGGCGCCCCCCCGCGCCGAAGCGGGGTGTGGCGCCATGTTGAGCGACTCTGGCAAACACTGAGCGACTCTGGGTCGGAACGCGGCGGATCGGCGATTCGCCGATGCGCGACTCTGGGCGACACTGAGCGACTCTGGGGGCCATGCGGCGCAACGTTGGGTGCGTGAAATCTCCCACGCCCCAGGCGACCGTGTCCTCAGCCTCCGAAGGAGGCGGTGGAATGTAGCCCACGGCGATGCTTTGAGAGCCGTGGGGCCACGGCCCGCCCGTGGCCCAGCCCCCGAAGTGGGGCGGCGGAACCTGTGGTGGATGTCCCTCCGCCGCCCCGCTTCGGGGGCTGGGCCTGTTCCTCGCACCAAAACCCACGGCTCCCAAAGCATCGTCCTTCGGCTTCGCTCAGGACGGGCTATACTCCGCCACGCCCTACGGGCGTTCGGACCGCCCCCTCTGGCCGCAGAAGACTCCACGCACACCGCAACGTTGGCCCACTTGACCGAGGCGGCCGGAATGCTGATAATTGGGTGCGCTCCTGTTGTGTGTCACCCCTGTTCCAGGAGGTCGGCAGATGCGTGGAAGGCTTGTCGTTGGCGTCTGGCTCGCGTTGGCGGCCGCCGTGGCGTGCTTCGCGGGGGAGGCGAAGCTCCAGGAGGGCGACTTCGTGGCGGTGATCGGCGACTCGATTACCGAGCAGAAGCAGTACTCGGTGTTCATCGAGGACTATCTGCTGATGTGCCAGCCGGCCGCAAAGCTGCGGGTCATGCAGTTCGGCTGGGGCGGCGAGACGGCTGGCGGCTTCAAGGGCCGCATGGCCAACGACTGCCTGCCCCTCAAGCCCACCGTGGCCACGACCTGCTACGGGATGAACGACGGCGGCTACCGCCCCTTCGATGAGAACAGCCAGGGCAAGAGCTACCGCGAGAACACGAAGGCCATCGTCCAGGAGTTCAAGAAGGCAGGCCTCCGCCTCATCGTCGTCGGCTCGCCGGGGGCGGTGGACACCGATTTCTTCCGCCGCGACCCGAAGAACCCGGAGGCGGCGCCCAAGGCGGCCGCGATGTACAACGCCACCCTCGCCAAGCTCCGCGACATTGCCGAGGAGGTCGCAAAGGCCGAGGGCGTCGCCTTCGCTAACGTCCACAACGCCATGTTCGACACGATGGCCAAGGCCAAGGCGAAGTACGGCAAGGACTACAACGTGTGCGGCGGCGACGGCTTCCACCCCGGCCCCAACGGCCAGCTCCTGATGGCCTATGCGTTCCTGAAGGCCCTGGGCTGCGACGGCGACATCGGCACGATCACGGTGGACCTCGCCGCCGGCAAGGCCGAAGCGACCGACGGCCACAAGGTGCTCGCGTGCAAGGACGGCGCGGTCGAGCTCGAAAGCACCCGCTACCCCTTCTGCTTCTTCGGCGACCCAAAGGACCCGAACGCCACGAGTGGCATCATCGAGTTCTGCTCCTTCAACGACGACCTGAACCGCCTGAAGCTCGTCGTGAAGGGGGTCAAGGGCGATAAGGCCAAGGTCGCGTGGGGCAAGGCATCGAAGGAGTTCGCCGCCGCCGACCTGGCGAAGGGCATCAACCTGGCCGCCGAGTTCATTGACAACCCCTTCTGCGACGCCTTCAAGAAAGTGGACCAGGCGGTCCGCGCCCAGCAGCAGTTCGAGACCCCGATGATCAAGGACCTCATCAACAAGCTCGGCAGCTTCCAGAAGATGGTGCCCGAGGAGGCCGAGGCATTCGACCGCATCCGCGCGGCAGTTGCCAAGAAGGACAAGGCGCTCTTCGACGCCGCAGCCGCCGCGGTCGCGCCCGTGAAGCACACGATCAAGATCGAGTAGCCGCGAGCCGCGAGCCACGAGCCACGAGCAAAGAAAGGAAGAACATGCCTCCACTTCGCTTTGAGAAGGTCTTCATCTCCGACGAGCGTTACGAGGCGGCCGGGGTGTTCGATGTGAACAACGACGGCCACCTCGACATCGTGAGCGGCGCCTATTGGTACCCAGGGCCGAAGTTCGACCGCAAGTGCAAGATCGGCCCCGTCATGGCCGCAGGCGAGTACTTCGACGACTTCTCCACCCTGCCCCTCGACGTCAACGGCGACGGCTACGTGGACCTCGTGACCGGCGGCTGGTTCGGCCAGTGCCTGGTCTGGAAGGAGAACCCCAAGGGCGACCCCACCAAGGCCTGGGAGGTCCACAAGATCGCCGACACGGGGAACGTCGAGACGACGCGGATGTGGGACATTGACGGCTGCGGCGTGCCCGAAATCGTGCCCAACACGCCGGGGGCGCCGCAGAAGGTCTTCAAGCTCGTCACCGACGAGCGCGGCCGCGGCACCGGCGCCTTCAAGGAGCACGTCATCTACGCCCCCGAAAAGGGGGGCACGGGCCACGGCTTCGGGTGCGGCGACATCAATGGCGACGGGCGGCCCGACCTCGTCCTCGCCAACGGCTGGCTCGAACAGCCGCCCAAGCCCTACGAGCAGCCCTGGACCTTTCACCCCGAGTTCAACCTCGGCGGCGCGAGCTGCCCAGTCCTCGTCGTGGACGTGAACGGCGACGGGCTGGCCGACCTCATCGTGGGCCAGGCACACGGCTACGGCCTCGACTGGTTCGAGCAGCGGGTCGAGGGCGGCAAGCGCTCCTGGATCAAGCACCCCATTGACCCCTTCAACAGCCAATACCACGACCTGGTGTGGGCCGACATAGACGGGGACGGCAAGCCCGAGCTGATCACGGGCAAGCGCTACCGCGCCCACTGCGGCCACGACCCGGGCGAATACGACCCCTACGGCATCTACTACTTCAAGTGGACCGGCGAGAGCTTCGTCAAGCAGGTCGTGGACTACGGCCCCGTCCGCCAGGCCCAGGGCTGCGGCATCGCCTTCGAGGTCGTGGACATTGACCGGAGCGGCGACGGCCTGCTCGACATCGTGGCCCCCGGCAAGGATGGCCTGTTCCTCTTCCGCAACCGCGGCTTCGCCCAGAACATGGGCGACTGACGCCTCACTGTGGCCGGAGAAGAAAGGAGCGGCATATGAGTGTGCATGGCGCGGCGTGGCGGGCGGCAGGGGCAGCGGCTCTGGCCCTGGCGCTCGCAGGCTCGCAAGGCTGTTCGCGCGGCCTCACCGGCGCGAGCGGCGTCGGACAGGCGGTCGGGAACTACCTCGCCGACCGGGCGAAGGACATGCTCGACCTGGTGGACGTAGGGCTGACGTTCTCCAGCAAGCCCCAGGTGAGCCTGTATGCCAACGGCGTCTCGATGGGCGGCGCCGGATTCGGGATGCTCGAGGGCCACTTCGCAGGCATCGGCGGCGGAAATGTGGGCTGGGTGCCCATCTACACCGCGAACGTGGGCGCCATGGTCTGGTGCTACGAGGAGCTGGCCTTCGGCGACTACGACAAGAACGACCTGACAACCGTGAACGCGCAGGGCACCGGCGTGATCGGCCTCATCGCCGGGCCATCGGGACACCCCGGCTGGAAGCCCTCATGAATTCACTACCTCCACCTAAATAACTCGCCACGATTCTGGATCGAACGGGGGGCCACGTGAGACTCCTTAAGCGGCAGTTGGCGTGTTAGCCTTGGCAAGGGAGGGACTGGCCCCTGGATACGGTTGAGCCCGTTCGAGGAAGCGATGCACGTTTGCGAGAAGTTCGTCAATCG
>VGYV01000768.1 GCA_016872855.1 Planctomycetota bacterium | reverse complement strand
ACTGGTCGAGCGGCTCACGCGGCCGGGGGCCTGCACGAAGACCTACGAGGTGTGGGTGCGCGGGCGGGTGACGGAGGAACACCTGGAGGCGATCCGCCGCGGCATCCCGTCGCCCGTCGGGCTGCTCACGGCCATCAGCGTCGAGCGGCTCGGGGGCGCGGGGCCGAAGTCGCGGCTGCGCGTGACCCTCGACGAGGGGAAGAACCGCCACATCCGCCGCCTCTTCGGCGCGCTCCACGACCCGAAGTTCGCCACGCCGCTGAAAGTGGTAGAATTGAGGCGCACGCACATCGGCAGCCTGGCCCTCGATGTGCCGTCGGGAAGCTGGCGGTTCCTCGACGAGCAAGAGGCAAGAGAGCTTCTTGTGGGCGGATGAACCCGGGTCGGGGCCGCTCCGATAGGACGGATAGGACGGATAGGACCAATAGGACCCTCACGGCATTGGGGTCCTATCCGTCCTATCGGTCCTATCTGTCCTATGGCTGCCACCAGAGAGTCCAGGAGCAGTGCGATGGCCTATGAAGTCGCCCACTACGCCCCCAGCGAACTTGATCGTGCGATGGTGCGCGTGCCTGCGGGCAAAGTGCTCTTCGGCCTCACGGCCGAGGAGAAGGCGGCCCAGGCCAAAGCGGCGGGCGTGCATCCCGACATGCTGCACTTCCACTCCGACCGCCACGAGCTGGAGGTGCCGGCCTTCTGGATGGACAAGCACCCCGTCACCCGCGGCCAGTTCCTGCGCTTCATGCAACAGACGGGCTACAGCATCCTCTACAACGGCTGGCTCGTGGGCTGGGCCGAGCTGACCGGCTGGCACCACTTCGCTCCCGAGAACCTCCCCCTCCCGATGGTGGGGGTGAACTCGGAGGATGCGGCGGCCTACGCCGCCTGGCTCGGCAAGCGCCTGCCCACTGAGGTGGAGTGGGAGCGCGCCTGGCGCGGCTCCGACGGCCGCCTCTGGCCCTGGGGCAACACCTGGCAGGATGGCTTCTGCTTCCGCAACCCGGGCAACGTGGGACTCGGCATCGCCATCCCTGTGGGCGCCTATCCCGACACCGGCCCCTTCGGCCTCGGCAGCTACGGTCTCGTCGGCGAATGGGTGAAGGTGGCCTACCCGCAGACCAATCGCGCGGGCACGGCGTCCGACCCCAATCCCGCCGTGCTGGCGGGCGGCGCCTTCTGCCACAGGCAGCCCTACTCGTTCCTCCCCTCGAATCGCCTCTCGTGGGCGAGCCAGATGCGCATCTACGACAGCGGCTTCCGCTGCGTGGCCGACCAGCCGCCCGACGAGGTGTCGCATCTTCATTTCGCACATAGCCGCCATGTGCCAAATGAAGATGCGACACCTGCGCCCGCCTACCGCGTCGAGAGCTACACCCCGCCCAAGCCCGTCGCCATCCGCGAAGACCTCTATCTCAAAGCCCCCATTCGCCTCGTGCCCAGCCAGTGTGCGACCTTCTCCATCTTCGTCCCCTGGTTCCCCGAGGGCATGTGGGTGCTCGACTGCCCGGAGGGCGATTGGGAAGGGTTCGGCGGCGCAAACTCCTGGCCCAGCCGGCCGCGCGACGAGTGGCTTATCCCCTGGAAGGTTGAAGGAGTAGCCACGAATCAACACGAATCGACACGAAATGCCGGGGGACAGGTTTCGGGCGGTTCAGGCATTCGTGCCGATTCGTGTCAATTCGTGGCTACTCCGCGCTGCGGGACGCGGATAAGCTACCTGCGAGAGAAAGCGGGCAAGAAGGTCTTCTTCGAGGCCTGGGCCGAGGGCCACACCGTGCGCTGGCGCTTCGACCTCAGCGGCGTCACCCCCGTGCGAGCCGGCTCGTTCTGCCTCAAGACCCTAAGCCCCTTCTTCTCGAGCCAGGAGCGCTTCACCCAGGTTCGTATCGAGGGGGACAGGCTCACACGCTGCTGCGAGCGGCCCCTGGCCCCCGAGCCTTCGGCCAGCTTCTTCTGGAGCCTGGGCGAGGTGGCGCCGCCCGCCCGCGCGGGCTACGTCTCCTACGACGGGCGTGGCCGCGTGCTTTTCCCAGAGGGCGACCTCATCTTCTCTGGGAACGGCTGGCCCCCCTGCACCCACGTCACCCCCGGCGGCTGGGGCACCACCGGTCGCCGCAGCAACCTCATCGAGAAGGAAGGCGGGGGAGCTTGTTCCTTCCTTGTTGAATGACGGTGCCCCGGCGATATAATGTGCGCGTGGGGATGTGGCGCTCCCCGGCCCTTGCGGAGCAGTGCGTGAGAGAAGCCCTGGGCATTCTTGTGCTGTTCGCGTCGGCGTGGGCGGGTGCGGCGGAGCCCACCGAGGAGTGGCGGACGCATCTGGCGTGGCAGCTCGCGCTGGACCGCGCCGGCTTCTCAGGCGGCATCCTGGACGCGCAGGTGGGTCCGAAGGGGCGGCTGGCGATACGGGAGTTCCAGCGCGCCCGCGGCCTGCCGGCCACAGGGGGGTTCGACGCCAAGACCGCCGAGGCGTTGGGCGTGGACCCCGAGAAGGCGGTCGGCACCTACACGGTGCAGCCGGCCGACCTCGCGCAGCTCGGCCCGTTGCCCAAGACGTGGCCGGAGAAGGCCAAGCTGTCACGCCTGGCGTATCCAACGCTCGACGAGCTGCTGGCCGAGAAGTTCCACTGCTCGCGGGCGCTCCTGGCGCGGCTGAACCCCGGCAAGGAGGTGGCGCAACTCAAGGCGGGGGAGAGCCTTCAGGTGCCCGCCGTGGCCGAGGCCCCGCCCATCGCCCGGGCCGAGGCGCTCGATGTCAACCTCGCCGAAAAGGTCATCCGCGCGCGCGGCAAGGGGGGCGAAGTCGTCGGCCTGTTCCACTGCTCGATTGCCGCGGACAAGGAGCGGCTGCCGTCGGGCCAGGCGACGGTGGTCGTGATCTCGGAGAATCCGGCCTACACGTTCGACCCGAAGATGTGGCCGGAGGTGAAGGACGTGGCGCAGAAGCTGACGATCCCGCCCGGGCCGCGGAACCCCGTGGGCCTGTGCTGGATCGGCTTGAGCCTGCCCGGCTACGGGATGCACGGCACGCCGATGCCCGAGATGATTGGCAAGACGGGCTCGCACGGGTGCTTCCGGCTGACGAATTGGGACGCTCTGCGGCTGGCCAAGATGGTGCGCGTGGGCACGCCGGTGAGGTTCGCGGGCGCGCCGGCCGCGAAGCCCGAGGCAGCCGCGCAGAGGGAGCGACACTGATGTGGCGGCGGGAGCGCTATTTGACATCCCCGCGCTCCTGACATACTACTCCGGCCGCAAATCAGTTTGCACCCACCAGCTCCGTGCGCCGGTGGCCAGGGCGGCGAATGTAGCCGCAAGCGTCCCGCTTGCGGTCGTCTTCGACAAGCGAGACGCTTGTCGCTACGTTCCGAAATGCAAACTGATTTGCGGCCGGAGTAGTAGAATCGAGTGTAGAGAGGTGCACCCCTTGGAAGCACGCGCGATGAAACCTAACGGCCACGTGCTCTCACTGACCCAGATGAAGCGGCGCTACTACGGCCAGTGGCTGGCGCTCCGCGTGACCAAGCGCGACGCCGCGGGCCAGCCGACCGCGGGCAAAGTCCTTGCCCGGAGTCCCTCCCGCCTCGAGGTCTCCGAAGCCGCAAGAGACGAGAAGCACGTCTGTCTCCTCTATGCCGGCGAGCCGGTCCCGAAGGGCTACGGGGTGCTCTACCAAATGGCTTTCAGCGATTCGGCTCATTGGGGTAAGGACTGCCTGAAGGCAGGACTCCAAACGAGCCGCTCTCCTGGTTCGGAGTCCTGCCTTTAGGCAGTCTTATCCCCTCTGAAGGCGC
>VGYV01000767.1 GCA_016872855.1 Planctomycetota bacterium | reverse complement strand
ATGGCCACCGTGGGCGCGGCGGTTGGGGGTTTGACATCAGATGCCTCAGCGGATACCATCGCGCCGTGGGGGTCGCCCGCGTCGTCGCGCGGGGAAGCCGGTGGCGCTTTCCCGCGGTCAGGCAAGGAGGTGCGATATGAGACGGTGCTCTTCAATTGCCGCGATGGTGTGCGGACTGTTCGTTGCGAGCCCGAGGGCCGACGCCGCCGAGCCGCTGCGGCTCTCGGAGGTGAGGTGGGACTTCGAAGACGGGACGCTCCAGGGCTGGACCATGACGGGCAACCTGGGCAAGCAGCCGTCGTGGAACGATAGCGATCGCTGGCAGGGGAACTTCAACAAGCACGGCAAGTTCTTCATCGGGACGTACGAGAACGGCGAGAAGATGATCGGCGACCAGGTGACAGGCGAGCTGCGGTCGCCCGCGTTCGTCATTGACGCCGACCTTCTCGGTCTGATGGTCGGCGGCGGGGACCAGGCGAACGCGACCTACGTGGCCCTCTGCGACGCCCAGGGCGACAAAGAGCTGATGAAGGCCTGTGGGAAGGACGCCGAGGCGATGGCGGACATCGTATGGGACGTCTCGAAGCTCAAGGGCAAGACCGTGTACCTGAAGGTCGTGGACAAGGCGGCGGGCCCTTGGGGCCACATCAACATGGATTTCGTGCGAGCGATTGACAAGGCAGAATGGGACCGCATCCAGCGCGAGAAGGCGGAGGCGGCGGAACGCGCCCGCAAGGCGCAGGAGGAGATGCTGAAGAAGTGGGCGGAGATCAACGCGGAGTACCGCAAGACTGTCTTCGAGCCTGTGCCTCGCCGCATCTACAAGGGCGCCGAGCTGCGGAACGCCTGGATGCCGGTCGGTGGGATTGGGGCCGGTGGGCTGTCGGTCACGGGCAGCGGTGAGTTCATTCGCTGGATGATCCACGACGGCAGGCCCATCCAGGTGCCCGACGCCTTCTTCGCCGTCCGCGCGAAGGTTGGCGACAAACCAGTTGCGCGCCTGCTCCGCACGGGGGCCAACGGGGTCAAAGACGTCGAGTTCTACGGCGAGTTCCCCATCGCCTATCACAAGTTCCTGGATGACGCCTTGCCAGTGGGTGTGAGCCAGGAGACCTTCTCGCCCTTCATCCCGCTGAACGAGAAGGACTCGGCGCTGCCCGTCGTCCTGTTCTTCATCACAGTGGAGAACCCAGGCAAGGAGGCGGTGGACGTAACATTGCTCGGCTCCTTGCAGAACGCGGTCGGGCGTTCGCTTGATCCCAAGGCCGGCGGGCCGACAAGCGTGGATAACAAGGGCTATGGCGCCAACGTCGTCGCCCCGCTCAAGGTGGGCCGCTTCGCGGGCGCCGAGATGACCCAGGCCGGCAAGCCCGGCTCGATGGCGCTCCTCGCAGGCGAGAGTGAGGCAAAGGCCCTGGAGCCGTGGAGCGACTTCAACGCCTTCTGGACGGCTTCCGCGAAGCCCATTGAGAAGGCCAGCGAGCCGACCGCAGCCGGCAAGACCACCAACGCCGCTGTCGCAGTGGCCTTCGCCCTCAAGCCCGGGGAGAAGCGCACCGTGCCCTTCCTGTGGGCCTGGCACCTGCCCGGGGGCCAACGCGCGACGCACATGTACGAGAGTTGGTTCGCCAGCGCCGCCGAGGTCGCCAGGTATGTGGATGCCAACTTCGACCGGCTGACGGCGGATACGCGGCTCTTCAGGCAAGCCTTCTTCGATACCACGCTGCCCTACTATGTCGTCGAGCGCCTGTCATCCCAGTGCTCGACGCTTTCCAGCCGCGTGGTGAACTGGACGAAGGCTGGGAACGTCTACGGCTGGGAGGGCCTGGGCTGCTGCCATGGCGGCTGCACCCACGTGTGGAACTACGAGCAGACGATGGCCCACCTGTTCCCTGCGCTGGAGCGGCGGATGCGTGACCTGAACCTCACGGTCGGGCAGGCGCCCGACGGCGGGGTGTTCAACCGCATGGGCGCACCCGACGCCCCCTGGGGCAACGGCAACGAAGGCCCCGCCGCCGACGGCCACGCCTCCACCCTCTCCAAGGCCTATCGCGAGTGGCGCCTCTCGCCCGACGACAAGTGGCTCAAGAAGCACTACCCCGCCGTCAAGAACGCGATGGAGTTCTGGATCACCCGCTGGGACGGCAAGGACGAAGACGGCGTGGCGCGCGACAGCCAGTTCAACACCTACGACACGGCATGCGTCGGCCCCAACACCTTCATCGGCACGCAGTACCTCGCCGCCCTCCGCGCCGCGGAGGAGATGGCAAAGGTCTGCGGCGACGAGGAGGCGGCGAAGCGCTGGCGCGGCATCTTCGAGAAGGGCTCCGCCGCCTACGCGACCGAGTGCTGGGACGACGAGCTGAAGTACTTCGTCCAGCGCATCCCCCAGGGCAAGCGGGCGCACGACTACGGCAACGCCTGCTTCATTGACCAGGTGCTGGGCCAGTGGTGGGCGCTCGTGAACGGCCTGGGCTACGTGCTGCCGAAGGAGAAGGTGGACGCGGCGCTGGCCGCCATCGCCAAGTGGAACATGATCGGCGACATGTCGCTCTACAAGTACCACTACGACCGCCCGCGCATCTTCATCTGGGGCCAGGGCAAGGGCCTGCTCATGTGCCTGTGGCCGCGCGGCGACTACATCACCCAGCCCATCCTCTACCGCGAGGAGGTGTGGACCGGCTGCGAGTACCACGCCGCTGCCTCGATGATCTGGGAGGGGATGCTGCCCGAGGGGCTGGCGGCGGTCAAGGCGGTCTTCGAGCGCTACAACGACGGGGTGCGGAACCCCTGGAATGAGATCGAGTGCGGCGACCACTACGCCCGCGCGATGTCGAGCTGGAGCGTGCTCCTCGCCTGCCAGGGCTTCTCGTGCGTCGGGCCGAGGGGCAAGCTGGGCTTCGACCCGCGCCTGACGCCCGACGGCCACAAGAGCTTCTTCTCCGGCCCCGAGGGCTGGGGCACCTTCACCCAGAAGCGGGCTGGCAAGGAGCAGCGGAACACGGTCGAGGTGAAGTGGGGCAAGCTCCGCCTATCGGAGCTGTCACTGGGCCTGCCGCCCGGAGCCGAGAAGGCCGTGGCGTCGCTCGAGCTGGGCAACGCCCGCGCCGAGACCAAGAGCCGCGTGGCCGACGGCCGCATCGTCGTCAACCTCGACCCCTCGCTCGACCTGGCGCCCGGCAGCGTCCTCACCGTGGTGACGCGGTGGTAGAAGGTGTGTCGGTTGGGGTGCAAACTCCCCGAGGGACATCGCTCCGCGACCTTCGCATGGCCCGCGCGGTTCCGGGAGCGCGCCGTGGGATTTGCCAATGCCCAGCCCCAGAGCGGTGCGGAGAGCAACATTACGGAGTTGAACAGGTCCGCAATGTTGCCCTGCGGCCTCCGACCAGCGGCGCTGAGAGCGCCCAACCAGGCCGCTGGCCGTTCGACCGAGGACGTAGTAGGAGGTGTGTCGCATGGCTTGGGAACTCTCCCAGGGACATCGCTCCGGGGCCTCCGCATGGCGCGCGCTGGTCCGGGAGCGCACCGCGGGATTGGGCAATGCTCAGCCCCAGAGCGGCGCGCAGAGCAACATTACGGAGTTGAACAGGTCCGCAATGTTCTCCTGCGCCCTCCAACCAGCGGCGCTCAGAGCGCCCAACCGGGCCGCTGGCCCTTCCACTAGGGATGTGGCAGAAGGTGTGTCGGCTGGCGTGCAAACTCCCCGCGGGACATCGCTCCGGGACCTTCGCATGGCCTGCGGCGTTCCGGGAGCGCACCGCGGGATTGGGCGATGCTCAGCCTCAGAGTGCTGCGCACAGGAACA
>VGYV01000766.1 GCA_016872855.1 Planctomycetota bacterium | reverse complement strand
GATGAGGAGCTTGTCCACGAACAGCAGCGTGGCCGAGAGCTTGTCGGCGACGCTCTCGGTGGGGTGGAAGTGGCCGAGGTCGTAGCAAAGGGCGACGCCGCGCGTGGCGGCGTAGGCGAGGTAGAACTCGTGCGAGCCGACCGTGTAGTCCTCGCAGCCGATGCCGAAGAGCTTGCTCTCGACGGCGTCAATGACGTGGGGGAACTTGCGGCCGAGGACCTCGTCGAGTGAGTGGAGGAGGCGATGGCGCGGCCCCATGCGGTCAACCGTGGAATCCTTCCGCCCGTCGGGTATCCAGATGTTGTTGACGCAGGGGCTTCCCAGCGCCTTGCCGATGGCGGATGCGATGCGGCGGGTGGCGATGCAGTGGCGGACCCAGAAGGCGCGGGCCGCGTCGTCGGAGCTTGAGAGGGTCAGGCCGTCCTTGACCATCGGGTGAGCGAAGAGGGTGGGATTGAAGTCGAGGCCGCGGCGGCGCGCCTTCGACCAGTCAATCCAGCGGGCGAAGTGGCGCGGCTCCAGCTCGTCGCGGTCAACCCGCTTGCCGCCGGTTTCGGCGTACATGGCGTGGATGTTGAAGCGCAGCTTGCCGGGGATGAGGGCGGCCGCGGCATCGAAGTCGGCGCGAATCTCGTCGCCATTGCGGGCCGCGCCGGGGTAGTTGCCCGTTGCTTGGAGCCCGCCTGAGTCCACGGCCCCTTCGTGGACTTCGAGGCCGCGCACGTCGTCGGACTGCCAGCACTGCACCGAGATGGGGATGGCGAGGGCCGCGCGGACCGCCTTGTCGGCATCCACACCGAGCGCGGCGAAGCGCTCGCGGGCCAGCTTGTAGGCCGCTCGCACCTGGGCGGGCCTGGGGGGCCGGGTCACGTCAATGGCCTTCTTCGGCATTGGGGGGCTCCTGGCGACAAGCGACTATGCGCAAGTTGCCTCTGCGCGGAAAGAGACCAACCTCTCCCTTGGGGAGAGGTCGCCCGCCAAAGGCGGGCGGGTGAGGGTGCCTCTGTAGCGTCCGGCATGGGCCAAGCACCCTCACCCCAACCCTCTCCCCGAAGGAGAGGGGGGAAGGCCTGCACCCTGTTGGACAGCGCCCTGTGGCTCGCATTCTACGGGCGGGACGGGGAGGCGTCAACCCGCACGCCCCACCAGAAGGAGCGGGCGGATTCGTTGTGGGACCAGAGGCGGTTGTGAAGCTCGCCGCCGGTCGCGCGGTAGAAGCCGTTGCCGCCGTGGAGCAGCTCGACGCGGCCTATGGTGACGCGGTCGCGGGAGTAGAACTCGGCGTGGCGGGTCGGCTCGCCGATGCCCCAGTAGTAGCGGATGATCGGCGCGTCGCCCTCGGCCAGCGCGTGGCGCAGGTAGACGCAGTCCTGCCAATACGGCACATCGTGGCGGAACCAGGGGGTTGTCTTGGGGTCCTGCTCGACGAGGCCGTAGACTGTATCGCCCTGCCGCCAGGCGCGGACAATGTAGGCCCCGACGTCGTCGAGGTAGAGGAAGGCCCAGCCCGGGCCGCCCTGGGAGACCCGGCTGGCTCCGCGGGTGGAGGCGAGGACGCCGAAGAGCCTACCCTCAATGAGCACGCCGCCCGTCGCGGGGTCCAGCTCTGCGCCGGTTGGAGTCCCGCCTTCAGGCGGTCTTTCGTGCGGGCAAGGGCATGAAGACCGCGTAAACGCGGGACTCCGAACGGGGGGCGCGGCGTGGAGTTCGCGGGGGAAGCCGACGGCGTCGCGGATGAAGCGTGTGACGCCGCGGCGCTCGTCCACGGTCACGCGGTAGCGCGGGCCGGGGTAGTCGGTGAGATAGAGGTCGAGGAAGGCGCCGGTCTTGAAGTTGGGCAGGACATAGGTGTCGTGGGCCTCGCCGTCGAGGACGCGGCGCCATTCTTTGAGCGTCGGCTCGCGGCCAGCCATGTCGGCGACGACGCCGCGCCAGTACTCGATGGTGGACGAGAAGCTGCCCGATTCGTAGCGGTGGTAGTTGTTCGTGGGCATCTCGAGGTCGAAGACGTAATCGTCCCAGGCATAGCGGTGGCGGGCGCGCGGCACATCGGCGGTGGCGGCGAAGAAGTCGGTGCAGGTGGCGAAGCGGCCGAGGGCATCGCCGAAGCGGCAGGCGCGGACGAATTCCTCCTTGTAGGCGCCGATAAAGGTCTGGTCAATGAGGTTCACGAGCGCCACGAAGGGCAGGCCGCGGCGATGGGTCTCGGCCACCAGGCGCGGCCAGTTGGCGTAGATGCCACTGCCGAACTTCTCCGACTTGGGCGAGTGTGAGGGGAGGGTTGGGATGACGGCGCCGCCGACGCCTTCCCAGTCAATCAGTGGGCGGTCGTCGTCGGGCGCGATGCCCATGTTCTGCACGCGGTGGACGGCGTGGGTGAAGCCGAATTCGCGGAGCATGTCGGGCAGGGCGGGATGGAGGGCGAATTCCTGCGCGGCATAGGTGGTGGGCCGGCGGCCGAAGAGCTCCGTGAACGCGGCGAGGCCGTGGACGAATTGCTGGCGGCACTCCTCGCGGCTCCACAGGTGGAGGTAGGGCTGCGACCAGGTGCCGTTGGCGAACTCGGTCCGCCCCTCGTCCCAGGCAGCGCGGAGGCGGGCGATGGTCTCGGGGAACATGGGCGCGAGGTTGAGGAGGGTGCCGGCGGCGACGTCGTGCGAGTAGCGGTAGCCGAGGTCGCGGCTCCAGACCTCATAGAAGTCCAGCAGGTCGGCGGCGGCCTGGGGCCAGTCGTATTCGGCGAAGCCCTCGCGGCCGATGAGGATGCCGCCGTGGAGGATGTCAATGAAGTAGATGGGTAGGTCGAGGACCTGCTTGCGTGCCTGGGCGAGCGCGGCGAAGGCTGGACCCAGGTCGTCGCCGAGTCCGGCGGCTGCGACGGCGAGGCGGCGGATGGGCGCGGGGTCGAAGGGCCGGCTGAGTTCCTTCGCCAGGCGCTCGACGGACCAGACGGCGACGCCGAGGGCGTGGAAGTCCCGCCAGTCCCGCCGCAGCCGTGGGGGGCGCAGGCCCACGGAGCGAAGCGCACAGCCCGCCATCCAGTCCAACACGTCAGCGGCCACGGTCGTGTCCATCATATTCAGGTAGCGGGCGATGAGGTCGGTGGGGTCGAAGGCGAAGACGACCTCCTCGTTGCCGACGAGTGCGGCGGGGTGCTGGCCCACGGTGCCGATGGGCATCCAGGTGCCGGCGGGGCGGAGGCAGGCGAGGCGGGTGTCGCGCGGCAGGTGGAGCGTGCGCTCGGCCTCGGCGGTGGGGATGACGATGCGCTCCTTCGACGAGGCGAACGGCCCGGCGGCGGCCAGGTCGGGCGGCGGGGCCGCGGCGAGGGCGTCAGGCTTCAGGTACAGAGCGACCTCCGAGTCGTCGTCCTGCAATGCCAGGATCCGCGGGTCCCACGCGACAGCGACGGCGTAGCCTTCCGCCGCACAGCCATCAGGAAACGTCAGGTTCATCGTGCTTGCCCCTTCCGCTTGGTGCCTGCAGGTCGGCGAGCTACTGAGTTTCTGTTGCGGAAAGCCACCAGCCGTCAGCCCTGAGTTCGGAGTGCGGGCTTTAGCCCGTATGTCCACGGCGGAATCCCCAAACCAGGATACGGCCTGAAGGCCGCACTCCGAACCGGGGGCTTTCCGCAACAGAAACTACTGAGGCTTCCTCTGAGCTGCGAAGAGGCGATTCATCGTGGCAACGTAAAGGGTGCCGTTGGCGGCGACGGCGCAGCCGGGGATGCCAGCGCCCAGCTCGACGGAGCCGAGAACCTGTTTGTCCTTGCTGGCGGCGAGGGTCCAGAAGTCGCCGCGTCGGGTGCCGACGTAGACC
>VGYV01000765.1 GCA_016872855.1 Planctomycetota bacterium | reverse complement strand
ACAGCGGGGGGGGGGGGAAGTCAACACGGGGGGGCTCGCCAGAGGATCAAGCCTGCCTCGGCGCGGAGCGTGATCCTCTGGGCTGAGGGGCCATAAGTGTCTATCGTCCAAGCACTTGCGCGCGTGCTGCCCGAGGATCAAGCCCATGGGGGGAGGGTTGATCCTCTGGCGCCACGGGGCGCGCGGGGGCGCGACTTGAAGTCCCCGCGGGATCGGCGTATACTGCTGGTGGAAGAGGCGGCCCGTCCACAAGGGGGGCGGACCGCCGCGACTTGTTTCGGGAAACATGGTGTGGGCCAGATTCACCTGAGCAGTACCGCGAGGGAGCGCCACGCAGGGAGGGACTCTCGCGCGCGAGGGATAGCACTCCAATGGCTGCGCCACGGAAGCCATCTCCGTTCAATGCGTGGGAAACGGTCCGCTGCGAGTTGCTCAACACCCGGGTGTGCGACCTGGGCCTGACGATCGAGGGTTCGCCCGTCGAGCCCTTCGTGCAGCGGCTGTATCGGGAACTCGATGCCAAGGGCGTCGCGTTCCGTCCCGCCTTCTACCTCACCGATACCTGGGGCTGCCCCGACCGCGTGCCGGTGATCGGCGTGCCCTTCTACCTGGCCGACAAGCGGCTCGCCCGCATCGAGCAGGAGCAGACGGGCGAGCTCGAGGACGACCAGATGGTGATGATGCTGGTGCGGCACGAGGCGGGCCACGCGCTGAACTACGCCTATCGGCTGTGGGAGGAGGAAGAGTGGGGGGATGCGTTCGGGCGCTTCTCGCAGCCCTACCGCGAGGCATTCCAGCCCGAGCCCTTCAGCCGCCAATTCGTCCGCCACATCTTCTCGCGGCCCTACGGGCGCACCTACGCGCAGAAGCACCCCGACGAGGACTTCGCCGAGACATTTGCGGTCTGGCTCACCCCTCGCTCGGCCTGGCGGCAGAAGTACAGGGCATGGCCCGCGCTGGTGAAGCTGCGCTACGTGGACGCCCTGATGCGCGAGGTCCGCGGGCGCGAGCCGGAGCGGACCGGCGGCAAGCTCTACCAGCCGGTCGAGAGCATGGCCATGCTCCTGGCCGAGCACTACGGCCAGCGGGCCGAGCAGTTCCGAGCAGCCGCCCAGGGCTACGTGGACGACCGCCTGCGCGCCGTCTTCCCGGCGCTGCGGGGCAACTCCTCGCTTCCGGCGCGCCAGCTCCTCCGCAAGCACCACGACGCCCTGCTCGAGCGCATGGTGCGCTGGTCGGCGCTGGACAGGGACGAGGCGGGCACGATCCTCCAGAAGCTCGAGGACCGCGCAGGAGCCCTGAACTTGCGCTTCCGGCGCAGCCAGACGAACGGCAAGCTGATGGATGTGGCGGCGATGGCCGCCGCCCTGGCCATGGAGTTCGCCTACACCGGACGCCTGATGGGATAGACTCTCGACCTCTCCCTTGGGGAGAGGTCGCCCGCCGAAGGCGGGCGGGTGAGGGTGCTTTCCGCGGGGCACGCCGAGGTCCAAGCACCCTCACCCCAACCCTCTCCCCGAGGGAGAGGGGGTAGACCTGCCTCTTCGCAGACACCCACTGGAACGCGCCGGTCAGCGTCAGATCATGGGGATGTCGAGGTCGTAGGGAGGGCCTTCGAACGCGGCTTTCACCACCATCTGGAGCAGGCGCGGGTGCGAGATGCCGGCACGGTCGGCCTGGCGGGCCAGGCCGTGGCCGTCCTCGAGGCAGGCGTTGCAGTTCACCTCGAGCACGCAGGGGCGCCCATCCGCGTCGCAACGTATGTCCACCCGCCCGTAGCCCCAGGCGCCCACGGCGCGGAAGGCACGGAGGGCCAGGGCACTCACCTCGCGGGCCAGCTCGGGCTCCACCACCGCGGGACAGGTCACTGAGGTCTTCCCATACTCCTCGGCCGTCTCGATCCACTTGGCCGCGTAGGACAGGATGCGCGGGATGTGGGCGGGCACCTGCGAGTAGTCCACCTCGGCCAGGGGCAGGACCCGAAGGCGGCGTCCGCCGAGGATGCCGACGTTGAACTCCCGGCCAGGGAGGAAGCCCTGGGCAAGGACGGGCTGGCGGTATTCACGGATGATCTCGCGCACCTTGGCGCGGAGGGCAGTCTTCGAGTGGACCACCGAGTCGCGCGCGACGCCGATGCTGGCGTGCTCCTGGGCGGGCTGGACGAAGAGGGGGAACTGCCAGCGATGGCGGTCCACGTCCCCGAGCCGTTCGAGGAGCTGCGTGCAGGGCGGGACGCGGATGCCGACGCCCTGGAGGAGGCTGGCGGTCATGTACTTGTAGCGGGTGAGGCCGATAGCGAGGGCGGGCGAGCCGGTGACTGGGAACCCCATCATGCGGACGAGAGCTGGCACCCGCATCTCGTAGAGCGCCCCGTGCACCACGTCGTCGTACTGGTTGAACACCACGTCGGGGCCGAGGCGCCGCAGCCTGCGCTGGAAGGCGAACAGGTCGCGGGCCAGGGGGAGGACGGAGACGCGGTATCCGACTTTGCGGAGGGCGCGCGCCACGTGGCGGATCATCACCCGCAGATCGTTGGTGCTACCCCGGTCCTCGGGACGCTCGGGCGCACACTGCGTATCCGAGTTGTACACCAGCGCCACGTGCAGGTGCCGCCGCGCCCGGCCTACGCCTTCGAGCATCGCCCGAGTCCTCTCATGTTGGCTCCCGCACCATTATTCAGATGCGGACAGCCTTGTCAACACGAAACGGCCGCGACTTGACAGGGTACGAGTGGATAGCTACTATCGTGCCGTCCGCCGGCTCGGTGCCGGCGCTGCCCGTCAATCGTGAAGGTCGCTTGTGTGTCACCCCTGGCTGGTCAAGCACGGCTGATCTGTCTGGAGGCGCTCCGCCGCGGGCTGGTGGCGCCCGAGGGCCGCCACCGGGCCATCGCACTCCTCGAATCCCTCACGGCCGACTCCCCCGACCCCTCGGTGCTCGTCGAGGAGGGCCTGCTCCGCTCCGACCAGTTGGACGGCTTGGCCAGCGAACTCGCCGCCGCTGCCGCCGCGGGCATCTCGCTCGGGGCGGAGACCATCGCCGCCGCAGCCGATGGGGCGACGGCGAGGCCTGCTGGGGCCGATCCGTCGGCTCCGACCGATCCGTCCGATCTATCCGAAGCCGCCATCCTTCCGCAGGCCAACGGCGCCTCTTTCGGGGCGCGCTACGTCCAGCAGGCCATCATCGGCCACGGCGGCATGGGCGAGGTGCTGCTCTGCGTGGACCGCGACATCCATCGCCAGGTGGCCCTCAAGCGCATGCTCGAGAGCACGGCCAGGGACCCTGCAAAGCGGGCGCGCTTCGTCGAGGAGGCACAGGTCAGCGGCCAGCTCGAACACCCCAACATCGTGCCCGTCTACGAACTCGCCCGCGACCCGAAGGGCAAGGTCTACTACACGATGAAGCTGATCAGGGGCCGCTCGCTGGGGGAGGTGCTCACGGCGGTGAAGACGGGCCGCGAGGCGCCGTCGCTCATCGCGCTCCTCCAGGTATTCCTCAAGGTCTGCGACGCCATCGCCTTCGCCCACTCCCGCGGCGTGCTCCACCGCGACCTCAAGCCCGCCAACATCATGGTCGGCGACTACGGCGAGGTGATCGTCGTAGACTGGGGGCTGGCGAAGATCATCAAGGCAGACGACAGAGGACAGACGGCAGAGGGCAGCGGCGGAGCGGAATCTGGTCACGCGTCACGCGTCACGCGGCAGGATTCCAGCCCCGAGGTGGTCACCGACCGCCAGGAGATCGCCGCGCTCCAGACCCTCGCCGGCTCGATGATGGGCACCCCCGCCTACATGCCGCCCGAACAGGCCCTGGGGAAGCTC
>VGYV01000764.1 GCA_016872855.1 Planctomycetota bacterium | reverse complement strand
GGCGATGGTCTCGAAGGTGGCGGTCAAGGTGTCCTTGCTGAGGGCCATGCTAGCGGGAGCGGCGTCCTCGGGCAGGATTCTGGCCTCGGCCAGGGGCTGGTCGCAGCGGAGCTCCCAGCGCAGCTTGGTGCCCTCGGGCACCTCGAGGTTCAGGATGTCGAGGGTCTGAGGCGCCTGGCCGGTGTACTTGGGGTATTCAACGCGGACCCTGGTGCCGACGATGCGGGGCGGGGGAACGACAGTGACCTTGTATTCGTCCGAGTAGGCGTCGCCGAGGCGGATGCGGTAGTTGAGGCTCTGGTAGACCTCCGGGAATTCGTACGTGTAGGTGTCGGGCGCGGTCTTGGAGAGCGTCACACGCTCCCAGGTGCCGCCCTCGGGCTGGACGCGGAGTTCGCCGTAGAGGGGGAGGAGCCCCTCTCCGCGTGCGAAGAGGGCGACCTTCTTGCCCTGCTGCACGGTGGTGTGGCCCGTGATGTCCACGATGCGGGTGCGGGTGGGATAGCTGAGGCGTGCCTCGGGGTAGAGCATGCGATAGAAGAGGACGCGGAGGTGGTGCGACCAGTTGATGCTCACGAACCCGAACAAGGCGAGGACGCAGGCGGAGAAGATGAAGATGCGCTTGAGTTCGCGGTAGGAGACGATTTCGCGGAAGTCGATGGGCTCGGTGTATTCGATGGTCTGGCGGCGTAGGGCATTGAGGAGGCTGGGGGAGACATAGGCGCCCACGTGAGGGCCTTCCCGGAACTGGACGAATGAGACGAGAAGGCTCTGAAGCTCGGGGTGGCGACGCTCGACCTGGAGGGCCGTGCGCACGGGGTCGTAGTGGCGCAGGTAGCGGAACCAGTGGTGGTAGAGCACCCAACCCAGGGCGCCGATGTTCACCGCAGCCAGCACCCAACGCCAGTAGCCCGGGATGCGGAAGAGGAAGTCCACCGCGAAGTCGAGCAGGATGAGGGCGAGCGCCCAGAGGATGAGGTAGCACAGGCCGCGGGTGTGCTGGAAGTGGCGCTCCTTCCGCCAGGCGCGGTGGAGCTTCTCCTCGACGAAGACGGAGCCGTAGAGGGCGTCCGGCGGTTGGGTTGCTGTCACAGAGGCCATTCTCTCACCGTTTCACAAGTCTCCGGTCGGGTAGTCGGCAGCAGGCACTCGGCAGTAGGCAGCAAGATACGAAGCAAAGGACACATCTTGGCTGCCGTCTGCCGACTGCCTACTGCCTACTCTTTCTCAGATCAGGTCGTAGCGTCTCCTGAAGAACCATTCGGTTGCGGCGCAGAGGAGGACGACGACGAAGATGGCTGGGAGGTCCCAGAGTTCTTTTTCGCGGCGGACGATGGTCGTCTGGCCTTCGGGCTTGAGGGTGTCGGCGAGGGTGGGCAGGTCGCGGATGGCGAGGTACTGGCCGCCGGAGAGCTCGGCGAGCTTGCGGAGGGTTTCCTCCTGCATGGCGGGCTCGAGCTGCTCGAGGGGGGTGGTGGCGACCTGGAGCTCGATGGTGTTGGAGAACTCGCGCTCGGCGGGGCCTGTGCGGAGGACGTAGCGGCCCTCCATCTCGGGGGTGAAGAAGCCCTGGTAGAAGCCTGGCACGTCCTTGACGGGTTCGAGCTTCACCGGGGTGGTCTCGGCCTTGCCCTCGGGGCGCTCGACGTGGAGGGTGTAGCTGGCGAGGCTGACCGGCTCGAAGGCCTCGTTGAGGACGTTGGCGTAGACGGGGACGCGCTCGCCGGTGCGGAAGGAGCGGCGACCAGTCTCGATCTGGATGCGCTTGTTCTCGCCCAGGAGGCGGGAGAGGGTGAGGAACTGGATGACCTGACCCCAGTAGCGGGCGTGGTGCTTGTCCCCGACCTTGAAGCGGAGGCGCCAGAGCTGGTCGGTGCCGACGAACATGGCCTTGCCGCGTCCGTAGCGCTGCCAGCAGACGAGCGGGTAGGGCTCGCTGCGGCGCGGGAAGTCGGACAGCGTGGCCAGGACGGTGGCGGCCGGCTTGGCCCCGGCGACGGCAGGCACGCGGTAGATTGGGCGGACGTGTGCCCAGCGGGCCGCGTTCTTCTCCTCGGGCACCTCGAGGGTGACGACCGTCATCTCGTCGCCCTTCGAGGTGGGCACGGGGTGAACCGTCTCCTCGATGTCGTTCCAGTTTTCGGGCTGGAGGCGGACGGGGAGGATGCCCTCGATGGGGCTGCCGAGGTAGGTGGTGAGGGGGTTCTGTTGGCCTGGGAGGACGAGGAGTGAGCCGCCGCGCTCGCGGACGAGTTGCTCGATGCGGCTGATCTGGGCGGGGGTGAAGTAGGAGGCCGGCACGTCCCCCAGGATGACGAGGTCCCAGATGAAGGCCTCGCCGGCGATTTCGGGGAAGCGGTCCAGGTAGCGTTCGGGGGCCGCCTTTGCGAGGTCGCGGTCGCCCTGGGTCATGAGGAACTTGACGTCGAGGCGGTGGTCGCGGAGGAGGACCTGGCGGAGGTAGCGATACTCCCAACGCGGCTTGCCCTCGACGTAGAGGACCTTGATCTTCTCGTCAATCACGCGGATGTTCTGCGAGAGGCGATTGTTGTCGGCCACGACCTCGCCGGGGAGGGGGGTGGCGGCGACTTCGAGCTTCAGCGCCGTCTGCCCCTCCTCGGGCAGGAAGGCCATCTCCACGAACTGCGGCTCGCCGGTGAGCGTCACCTCCTGCCGCCCCCGCTCGATCTCCTTGCCGTTCACCGTCACCACGACGTCCACCTTGCGGTTCGTGAAGCCCTTGGACGTGATGCGGAAGCGGAGGGGGACGCGGTCCTTGGCGAATACGGTGTCCTGGACGACGAGTCCTTCGAGCCTCACGTCGGGCGGGTCAGGGATGCCGATTCCGACGGGGAAGATGGGGATGCCGCGGTCCTTCATCTGGCGGGCGACTTCGAGGGGCTCGAGGCCCTCGTTGGACGCGCCATCGGTGAGGACAACGACGCCAGCGATGGGCTGGCCGCTGTAGCGGCCCACCACGTCGTCAATGGCGGTGCCGAGGCGTGTGGACTTGCCTGTGGCGCCGACCTTTCGGAGTGAGGCGGCCAACTCGTCGCCCTCGCCGCTGGCGGGGACCACGGCGTCGGAGAAGGAGAAGTAGCGGAGCTTGTAGTCGGCGCCGAGCTTCTTGAACAGGTCGAGGTTCGGGTTGTCGAGGATGCCCTTGGCCAGGTCAATGCGGCGGACGGCGGCGGCTTCGCTGCGGGTCTTGGCGTCCATCACTTGGGTGGCGCTCTTGTCGAAGGGGAGCTTGCCCAACGCCATGGCGGCCTCCTCCAGCTCGCGCTCTTTCTTCCGGGCGTCGGGGATGTTCATGCTCTCGGATGTGTCGAGCACGATGAGCAGGCTCTGGCGCAGCTTGACGGCCATTTCGATGGCAAAGACGGGCTCGAAGAGGAGCAGGATGAGGGCCGTGTAAAGGATGGCGCGGAGCGCTCCGAGGAAGATGCGGCGGCTGAGCGAGATGCCGCGCTCGCGCCAGTAGAGCCGCGCTGCGAAGGCCACGGCCACGCCGATGCACAGCAGCACGACGAACCCCGGCCACGGGTGGCGCAGGAACCACTGGAAGTAGGTGACAGGGCCTACTTCTTCCAGGCCGAGGAGGTTGGTGAACCAGGAGCGAAGCATGTGTTCTGCCCTGCTATGACAGCTCGATGATCCGACGGATCGGACAGATCGGACCGATCGGTCGGATCATCTTACCCTTTCACTTCCGCGGCCCGGGTGCCGAGGAGTTCTTCCTTCGTGGCCTCCTTGGCGGCGGCGCCGGCCATGCGGCGCGAGAAGAACCAGGCCAGGAAGGATTCCAAAGCGAACATCGCGAGGCCG
>VGYV01000763.1 GCA_016872855.1 Planctomycetota bacterium | reverse complement strand
TGGGCACGGAGTGAAGGGGAGGCGCTGCCGGTTCCTTGCACTTGGGGCAAAGGACGCGCACGAGGCGCTGAGCGACCACGCCCGCGACGGCGCTGTTGACGCGGTACGGCTCGAGGCCCACGTCAACCAGGCGCCGTAGGGCGTCGGCTGCGGCGTTGGTGTGCATGGTGGTCATCACGAGGTGGCCCGTCAGCGCGCACTGCACGGCGGCCTCGAGCGACTCCAGGTCGCGCATCTCGCCGACCATGATGACGTCGGGGTCCTGGCGCAGGATGCTCCGCAGCGCCCGCGGGTACGTGAGGCCGAGGCGCGGCTCGATCTGCATCTGGGCCACGTGCTCCAGGCGGTACTCCACGGGGTCCTCGGCCGTCATCACGCAGTAGCGCCCAAGGTCCACCTCGTTGAGCATCGAGTAGAGGAGCGTCGTCTTCCCCGAGCCTGCCGGGCCGGTGGCGAGCACCAGGCCATGCGGCAGGTGGCACAATCGGCGGACCGTCGTCAGGTCGTCCTCGAGCAGGCCGAGGCTCTCGAGAGTCAACGTCACCATCTGCCGGTCCAGAATGCGCATCACTATCCGCTCGCCGAACACCGTCGGGATCACCGACACGCGGAGATCCAGGTCCTTGCCCACGATGGTGACCATGATGCGGCCGTCCTGGGGGCGTCGCCGCTCCGCGATGTCCAGGTTGGCCATGATCTTGACGCGCGAGAGGATCGCCGCGGCCAAGTGAGGAGGGGGAGGCTGCATCTCGTAGAGGATGCCGTCCACCCGGTACCGAATCCTGAGGCCCAACGGGTGCGGCTCGAGATGGATGTCGCACGCGCGGCTCTTGATGGCGTCCACGATGATCTGGTTGAGCAGTTTCACCACGGGCGCGGCGCTCGCCTCAGGCTCCGTGAGCAGCACCTGCTCGTCGGGGACGAGCGACGAGAGGGTGTTGGCAGCGACGGCCTCGGCAATCTGGAGGGCCGCTTCGTCGAGGTTCCCTCTCTGCTCGGCAATGGCCACGGCAGCGATCACCTCCGCGGGGAACGCGTCGCCGCACTGGCGCATGGGCGTGGCCATGTCGCTTCCATCCAGAATCGCCTTGCGGATCGCCTGCGTGGCCTCCGCGAGCGGCGGGCCAGCCACCTCGGCAATCAGCAGGTCAAGCGCCTGGATGATGGGCACGCCCGATGAGAGAAGGCGCCCGAAGGCCCGCCAGTAGTAGACCGGGCTATCCTCCTTTGCGGCGCCGGGAAGGGGGAAGCTGCCGTCGCGGAGGCCCTCGCCGATCCGCTCGGCGATGGCGTCGAGGACGCCGCCGGCCTCCCCCGCGCGCACCATCGTCTGCACGCAGCGCGAGAAGACTGTCCCGTGCCGGCCCATCGCCTCGGAGAGCGGCTGCCCGCCGCTGATGTCCAGGAGAAGTCCGTCAATGGCGGCAGAGAGGCCCGTCTGTGCCAGCCTCTCCTTCGCGTGGGTGAGCGCGGCGAGGACAGTCCGCCCGGCCTTGAGGTCCTGGGCAACGGTCCGCCAGAACGTCAGGTGGCTCTCGATGCTCAGCGACATTGAGGCTCTCCTTTCAGATGGTGTCCGGAATCACACCAACGTAAGCCCGATAGGGCGGCAGATGGTAGCCACGGGCGTCAGCCCGTGGATCACGATGGCGACCACTCCCGACACAGCCCCCGCAGGGGGCGGCAGGAGGCGTGAGCTGCCCTTCCTCCTTGGTCTCTGCCGCCCCCTGCGGGGGCTGGGCCCTGGGTTGTGCCCGTCGTCCACGGGCTTACGCCCGTGGCTACCACCTGCCGCCCGCCGAAGGCGGGCTGGGCCGGCAACGCCCTGAGTTAGTGCGACTCGATGGTGTCCGCGAAGGCTCGCGCGACCTCGCTCTGGGCGCTGCTGCGGCGATACGACCGCTCGCGGGCCTCGACCCATTCGAGCAGCTTCGCCCGCCGCACGCGAAGCTGGCCGGCAACCTCGAAAGCCGGCAGCTCGGCCACCACCTCCTCCAACTCGTCTAGGGAGATGCGCAGGAACTCCGCCACCTCGTCGAGCCTCATCAGCTCGGGCTCCTGCGTGCGGCGTAGGACTTCCGACAGGGACCGGCGCGCGCGGTGCAGGCCACCGGGGGAGGGGAGGAGGCGAGGCAACCTGGCGAGCCCGGTGTCCACCGCCCTCACCGCGTCGAGGCGCCGCTGGCAGTTGGCGCACGAGCGCAGGTGCTGCTCCAGCTCCCGCGCCCGCTCGGCTGGCAGCTCGCCGGCGGCGAACTCCCCGATCTCTTCGTACCTGATGTCGCAAGCCACGGCAGGCGTCTCCTACTCGAAGCGCTGAGCGAGGGCGGCCCGGGCGCGATGAATGAGGGTGCGGACGGTGTTCAGCGGGATGCCCAACACGTCGGCGATCTCCTGGTAGCTCATTTCCTCGAACGCGTAGAGGGCCAGGGCCTCGCGCTGCCGCTCGGGCAGCTCGCCAATGAGCTGCCGCAGGAGGGCGAGGCGCTCGTCGCGGTCCACCTGCTCGGCGGGCGACGGCTCGCCCGACGGGGCGTCGGCCAGGTCGAGGCCGCTCTCGGCAATGACCCGCCGCCGCAGGCGGTCGGACTGGAGGCGGTTGAGGCAGTGGTTCCGCGCGAGGCGGAAGAGCCAAGCGCGGAAGCGGCCACGCGCGTCATACGCCCTGGCTGCCCGCGCCACGGCGAGGAACACCTCCTGAAGCACATCCTCGGCGCCGTCTGAATGGCCGAGCATCGTGCGGGCAAAGTTGTAGATGGCCACGTGATACCGGTCGAAGAGTGCGTCGAAGGCATCCACGTCGCCCTCGCGATACATCTGCACCAAATCGTCGTCGGCCAGGCTCGGCACGGCTCGTCCCCCGTTCAGCGCCGCGGTGCGCCGTTCCCTATCTGTACAAACAGGCGAGGCGAGGAATAGTTTCTAAGGCGCGGCGAAATCAGCGCGGAAGCGTTTCAGCAGGTCGTCGAGCGTGCCCTTGAGGAAGTAGAGCCGCTGGCGGGTCGTGGCCTTGCCGCCGGCCGGCACGCTCACCGTCGAGTCGGTGTGGAGGCAGGTGAAGAGGGTATTGGTGCACACGGAGAACTGCTTCTCGGCGCCGGCGCGGGCGCTGGCGATGACCCACTGGCCGTCGCGCGAGACGACGGCCAGCACTGCCCATCGCAGTTCCCCGCCCAACTCGCTCATCGGGCCGCCGGTGATCCAGCGGACGCAGTCGCCGGCCCGCGAGAGCCGCCGCATGGGCACCCACTTGCCGTCGGCGGACAGGGCAAAGGTCCGCCGCTGCTCGAGGTCGTAGAACATCGGGTGGCCCTGGAGGTTGAAGCAGGAGCTTGTGCGGAACGTCGCGGGCTTGTCGGTGAGGTTCGTGGCGGTGAAGAGCTGCTCGGCGTAGTCGTCGCCGGCGGCGAAGTCGGCGTTGAGGCGGAACTCCTTGAACCGCATCTCGTAGCTCGGCTTGTCCTTGGCCCAGGCCATGTCGGGCTGGTCGCGCCAGGTGAGAGCGCTCTGCCCGTTCCAGAGGATAGACTCGGGGGCGGAGAGGCCGAGGCCCTCGTGGCCGAGCGCGGGGACGCTGATGCCGAGGTGGCGCGCGGCGCCGCCCGCGGGGTGCAGGACGACCGGGCCGGAGCGAGGGGCGAGAAGCCGCTCGGCGATGGCGGCAGCCGACTTCGGCTTGTCGGGCGCGGCGGCCTGAACTGCGGGCGGGGCCTTGTCGCCGTTGAGCGCGCAGCGGAAGCCCGTGAAGCTGGCCCGCCAGCCCTCGTGCGCCCACCAGCCCGAGGCGGTGCGGAAGTTCACGGGGTCCTCGTGGAACCAGCTCGCGCCCT
>VGYV01000762.1 GCA_016872855.1 Planctomycetota bacterium | reverse complement strand
CCTCAGCATAGGCATGGCAAGGACTTACGCCGAAATACACCTGTGCCGGCGCTGGATCGCCAGCTGCTCGCGCCGACCGACAACCACAACCCCTGGGGGCTACCCACAAAGAACCCCGAAGCGGCCTGAAACATCAAGTTTGGAGTGCGGGCTTTAGCCCGTATCTTCGTGGCCTAGCCGCCAATCCAGGGTACGGCCTGAGGGCCGCACTCCGAACCGGGGACTTCGCGCCACAGAAGCTGCTCACCGATTGAGGAAGATGTAGACGCCGACGGCCTGGGCGGCGGAGGGGCCGAAGCCGGCAAGGTCGGGCTTGCCGTCGCCGGTGAAGTCGGCCACGCCCAGTTGGGTGTCGAAGTGCCGGGAGTAGTCGAGGGGGACGGTGAGGGCTCGCTCGGGGCTGAGGCCGTCGGCGGCGGAGCCGAGGAGGATGCGGGCGGAGGGCTTCTCGCGGGTGGCCAGGATGAGGTCGGGCACCCCGTCGGCGTTCCAGTCGGCGACCGTTGGGCCGTCGCGGATGATGGCAGCATCCTTCGCCACGAACTCGGTGCTCGGCTTCTCGGCGAAGGGCTGCTTGGGGTCCTTGGTGTTGCGGCAGAGCGAGACGATGCAGCCCTCCTTGCCGCTGACCAGGAGCGCTACGTCGGTCCAGCCGTCCTTGTCGAAGTCGGCGGCGGCGAGGAAGACCCAGCCGGCCTGCTCGCCCGAGCCTGAGGGCGGCTTGAGGCGGATGGAGGGCGTGTCCTCGAATGAGCCGTCGGCCTTCCGCAGCAAGATGTCGCCGGTGGAGAAGATCAGGTCGTCGCGTTTGTCGCCGTTCACGTCGGCGAGTGCCACGCCGAAGTAGCCGCGGTCGGGGGCCTTGTAGTTTCGGACGCGGAAGGCGCCATCCTCGCCCTGATACGCGATGGCGTGGCCCCCGATGAAGCGCCCGCCAATGAGCAAATCCGTCCGCCCGTCGTTGTTGAAGTCCCCTGTCACAACCTGTGAAGCGCGGGTGAGGCCCGCGAGCGGGACCGTTCTGAACTTGAGCTGCCCCTGCTCGGCGAGGAGCAGGACAGCCTGGCCCTCGCTGGACACAAACAAGTCGGCCCCCTTGCCGCCGCTCACGCGGACGATGCGGAGCTTCCAGCCGCGGCTGAGGTCGGGCAGATCAATCTCGGCGTCAGGCGCCTCGGCGAACTTCCCGCCGACGTAGTCCGCCGCTCCGCGGCGGATGGGTTCCGCCACGGAGTGGCGGGCTACAACCTTGTTGAGATAGACGAGGATGGCGGAGCCTTTGCCCTTGAGGACAAGCACGGCCACATCGGGCCGGCCATCGCCGTCAATGTCGCCATAGGCTGCGGCCTGGATGGGCTGGAGCCAGCCGGCGACGAGGTAGTTGGCCTGTTTGAAGCCGAAGAGGGGATTGGGCTTTTCGGGCTTCATGCGCGACCAGCCTGTGGCCTCGCCCGTGGCGATGCCCGCGGCGATGAAGTTGTCGGGCGGGCCGCCGCCGTGGCCGCCGAGCACCTCGTCGGGCTTGAGGGCGGCGAGCTTCCGCAGGCTGGCGAGGACGTTCTCCGCGCTGAAGTCGAAGCTGCCCGAATAGCCGAGCACGCCGCCGGGCATGATGAGGTCGCCCGTGGCCACGTAGGTGCGGCCCTCTTTCGTGAAGACATAGCCCATCGAGCCATAGGTGTGGCCGGGCAGGCGGATGGCCTTCACCTTCAGGCCCGCGAGGTCCAGCTCCTTGTCCTCCGTGAGCGCGATGTCCACGGGGTTCGGCGGGTGGAAGCCGTAGCCGGTTTCGTTGGGCAGGTGGTGTTGGAGAACGTAAGCCGTCTCGGCGCTGGCGATGACTTGCGCCCCGGTGACGACCCGCCACAGGTAGCTGCCCGGCGCATGGTCGCCGTGCTCGTGGGTGAGGAGCACGTACTTCACCTTCTTCGGGTCGAGCCCCGCCCCCTGGATCTTCGCCCAGTTCTGCTCGAAGGACGCGCCGGCGTTCGGATCAATCATGATCAGCCCGTCGGGCGCTTCGACGACCAGTTGCGCGCCCATGTCGCTGTGGGCGAAGCCGCCGTTGGTGCGCCAGATGCCCGGCCCGATCTTGCCCGCCTGTTGGCTCTTTGTCCACGGCTTGTCGCCGGGGGGGACGGCCTCATTCAGGTCGGTCCGCCAAAGCTGCTTGCCATCCGCGTCGCGCATCTCAACGACTCCGACGGTTGTGGCAATGGCGAGTCGCTTGCCGTCGCAGGAGGCCCGCACGATGCTTGCGGCGCCCACGTCGAGGCTATGCAACGGCTGGCCCTTCGTCTCGAGCAGGTAGGAGCGGTCCCAGCACCCGGCGACGATGCGGTCACCGCGCCAGCAAGCGGATGAGATGGCGTCGTTGAAGCGTTTCGTATACATGGGCGCCTTGGCAGCAATGTCGAGGACATAGAGCGTGTGGGCCCCCTCATCGGCGGGCAGCAGCGCTTGTCGGCCTAGTCCGCGACTCGTCCAGTTGTGCGGCGAGATGAGCAGCCGCTTCCCGTCGGGCGAGAACGCCAGATCGCACCACCCCGTTCGGAGTCCCGCCTTCAGGCGGTCTTCCGGAGAGCCGCCTGAAGGCGGGACTCCCAACCCGAACGCCTCCGGGCCCACGCGGCGGATGGTCTTGCCATCGGCGTCGTAGACGTGAATGGTTGGCCGCGAGGGCATGATGCGCGGCACGGAGGGGACCTCGGGCCCGCCGTCGCGCGGGCGGAAGACCCGCTGCCAGCCCTCGTAGTCGGCCACTGCCACCTGCTCCCCCGCGTCGTCAATCGCCACGGCGAGCGGCACGCTGAACCTGCGGTCTTCGCAGGGGGGCGCCGGCGGGCCATAGACGCCCTTCTCTGGTGTCATTCTCACATTCTTAAGAATGTGAGAATGAGGAACCGCAACCTCGTCCTTCGTGTCCACAGCGGGGCGGCTCCACACGGCTTTCGCCTTGCCGCGTTCGAGGACGAGGAGGTTGGGGAGCTTGGCGGCTTGCTCGCCGACGCCGAGGAACCGGCCGACGACGGCGCGGCCGCTTCGGCTGGCGGCGAAGGCGGTCGTGACGCCCGCGCCCAGGTGTGCGACCTCGGCCGTCCCCTCGGCGGGCGAGAGCCACCAGAGCCTGTCGTCGCCCGCGACCACCCAGTGTTCGCCTGCCCAGCGGGCGACGGGCGGCAGGTGGTTCGAATGGTCGCCGTAGTGGAACAGGAAGCCGCCCGGCCGGAAGTCGCGGAGCCGGAAGCCCGAGCCGACCTGGGACAGCTCCTTGCCGCGCAGGAAGGCGTAGAGGCGGGGGGAGTCGCCCGCCGTGCCCTCCGGCGTCGTGCAGACGGCGGCTACGAACTCGCCGTCGTTTGATACCGACACTTCATTCAGCCATCGCAGCCCCGCGCGATGCTGCTGGACGATCTTCCCCCCTTCGTCCAGCACGAAGAGGTTCGGCTCGCCTGGCGCGGCAATGGTGCCGACGGCCACGAAGCGGCCGTCGTCGCTCACGTCGAGGCAGGCGATGCCCTGCCGGGGGAGCGGCCCGAGGCCGCGGGCGTCCCACCGCGGCACTGCGCCGGCTGCCCGAGCCCTGGGCGACAGGGGGAGAAGGAGCAGAAGAAGCGCCCAACTCGCCATTAGCATCCGCATCAGCGGGCCTCCTGAGTGCCGTAGGAACAGTCTCCCCCCTGAATGGCTCGCCACGAACTCCGATCGTTGTGGCCACAAGCGTCCCGCTTTAGAAACTATCTCAAAACCCACGCGGGCTGCGTTGCCGGCGTCAGCGGGGCGGATGCAAGGCGCGGCGACGCAGGCGATGCAGCGGAGAGCATCGCTGAGGAGCCGCAACGCAGCAGCCG
>VGYV01000761.1 GCA_016872855.1 Planctomycetota bacterium | reverse complement strand
AGGACTTCCGCTCCGCCGCCGCTGCCCTCGACGCCCTGGAGGCCGCCCACGGCGATGCCCCCTGGCTCAAGCTCCGCAAGGACCAGTTCGCCGCCCTCAGCGCCCGCGCGAAGCTTGGCCTCGCCGAGGCCACTGCCGCAGCTCTTCTGGCCCGCGCCGCCGAGTGCCTCAAGAAGGGCGAGCCCTACGAGGCCCGACGGCTCCTGGACGCGCTCAAGAAGGACCACCCGGCCAGCAGAGCCGTCACGGACGCGGCCCGCAAGCCATCCTTCGCCGAGTTGGTCGAGGCCGTGGCCAAGCTGGGCCTCGGCCCATTCCTCGTCGTGCGGAAGGACGGCACGGGCGACGCCAAGACGATTGCCGAGGCCATCGAGGCCGCTACGGCCAAGACGCGCATCGAGGTGCAGGACAGCGAGACCTACGTCGGCCGCCTCGTCATCCCCGAGGCCAAGGCGGGCCTGCACCTGCGCGCGAAGGAGGGCTGCTGGCCAGTGATTGGCGCGGCGGGCGATGCCGCGGGCGACGCACTGGTGGAAGTGGCGGCGGGAAACGTGACCATCGAGGGCATCGTCCTCGCCCTTGGCTCCACCCGCTCCCCCGCGCGCGAGGGGCGGGCGCTCTTGGCGCGGGCCGGCCCCCTCCAGCTCCGCCGGGCCATCGTCGTCGTCGCCGCGGCCCGTGGCGCGTCTAAGGCGCTCAGCATCGAGAGCGAAGCCGCCGCTGACTGCAACATCCAGGGCTGCCTCATCGCCGGTCCCGCCCTTCTGCGCGGCAACACCCAGGCACGCGACGCCCTTTGGCTCGCAGGGCGCCTGAGGAGCGAGCAGGGCAAGTTCCACGGCGAGAACCTGGTGCTGGCTGAGGGCGCCGACCTCAATGGCCCCGCCGAGCTGCGCCTCTGCACTGTGCCCGCCCCCCTGGCCTTCGGCGACGGGCCGAACGCCGTCACCGAGTGCATCCTCTCCAGCGTGGACTCGACGAAGGCGGCCACGCAGCTCACCCGCTGCATGCTCGCCGCCTCAGCGGTGCTCGGCGCGCGGGTGCAGCGGGACCGCGACACGTTTTTCGGCGGCGCGCTCTTCGGCGACCCGCGCGCCGGCGACTTCCGCCTGCAGCCCCGAAGCCCCGGCCGCGGCCGCGCGGCGGACAAGGCGGACCTCGGCTGCCGCTATTCGCCCGCGATGCTCGAGCTGCTCAAGCAGGCCAGCGACCTCCGCCGCAAGGGCATCCTCGCCTTCTGAGCCTCGTGCCATGCCCGACACTGCATTCTCTGAGAAGGTTGCCGCCACCATCGAGCGCCACGGGCTGCTAGGCGAGGGCGACCTCGTGGTCGTCGCCGTCTCCGGCGGCCCCGACTCCATGGCCCTCCTCCAGGCGATCTTCGAGCTCCGCGCGCGCTTCGGCGTCGAGCTCTGGGTCGCCTCGCTGAACCATAAGCTCCGCGGGGAAGCCTCTGCCGACGATGCCGACTTCGTCGCCGACCACGCGAAGGAACTGGGCTTGAGCAACACGTTCGGCGTCACCGACGTGCGCGCCGAGCGCCGGCTGCACGGCGGCTCCCTTGAAATGGCCGCTCGACGCGCCCGCTACGAGTTCCTTGAAGCCGTCGCCACCGAATGGAGCGCCAGCAAGGTCGCCCTCGGCCACACGGCCGACGACCAGGTCGAGACGATTCTCCTCCGCCTCCTCCGCGGCGGCGAACTGGCCGCCCTCCGCGGCATGCCCATCGCCAGGCCCCTCTCTCCCACCTCCAACGCCACGCTCATCCGCCCCCTTCTCGACGTCACGCGCGCCGAAGTGCTCGGCTACCTTGCCGCCCGCGGCATCCCGTGGCGCTCCGACACCACGAACGCCGACTGCGCCTTCCTCCGCAACTGGGTCCGCCACGAGCTTCTCCCCCTTCTCGAAGCGCGTGACCCGAGCGTGCGAGCTGCCCTCCTCGGCGCCGTGACCCACGCCCGCTCGCTCTCCGACCTTGTCGCCGCCCAGGCGGGCGGCCTCGTGACCGCAGGCGAGGGGGGCGCCTGCCTCGACCCCGCCCGCCTCGCCGACGAACCGCGCCTCGTCCGCCGCGAAGCCATTCGCAGGGCCTACGCCGCCGCCGGCGGGACCGGCGACCTCACCCGCCGCGCGCTCGACGCCGCTGAATGGCTCGTTGCCCCCCCCGCTGGCCGCTCCGCGTCGCTTGCCGGCGGCCTCGTCGCCGAGCGCACCTACGAGGCCATGGTCTTCCGCGCCAGGCGGCCCCCCGCGCCGCGCGTCTCGCTGACCCTCGACGTCCCCGGGCGCGTCGAAATCCCCGAGGTCGGCCTCTGGCTGGAAGCGACCTGCGCCGAGCGCCAACGGCCCGACGAGTCGAACTCATGGGAGGAACTAGTGGACATGGATGTCGTGGGAGGCCACTTTGAGGTGCGCACTCGGCTGCCTGGCGACCGCTTTGTGCCCCTGGGCCTTGGCAAGGCCACGAAACTCAAGAACTTCCTGATCAACCAGCGGGTGCCGCGCGCCGCGCGCGACCGCCTGCTCCTCGTCACCTGCCCCATCGGCATCGTCTGGGCCGTCGGCCTCCGCCTCGACGACCGAGCCAAAGTCACCCCCGCCACCCGCCGCCTCGCCCGCCTCCGCGCCGGCCCCCTGCCTTCCTCCCCCCTCTCCCCAGGTTGCCGGTTGACTCCGGCCGTGCAAACCGTAGAATAGTGGCCAGAGGGGAGGCCGTCGAGCCGCAGCGAGGCGTCCCAAGAGGAATCTCATGCAACTACAGCTTTCGCGCTCCCAGGTGGACTCGGGCTGGAAACGCGAGGTGGAGCGGCGTCTGGGCCGCAAGGTGGCCGAGTGCTATCAGTGCGGCAAGTGCACGGCCGGCTGCCCCGTGGCCTACGAGATGTTCCACCCCATTCACGCGATGGTCCGCCTGGTGCAACTCGGCCGCAGGGACGAGGCGCTCCGGTCCCGCTCGCAATGGGTGTGCGCCGGCTGCGAGGCGTGCTCGACCCGCTGCCCGAAGGACGTTGACCCCGCCCGCCTGATGACGGTGCTGCGGGAGATGGCGCAGGAGGAGGGCTGCGTCAACGCGAACGAGGCGGACATCTACGACTTCCACATGTCCTTCCTGTCGAGCGTCCGCCGGTTCGGGCGGGTCTACGAGATGGGCCTCGTGGCCGCCTACAAGCTCAAGAGCCCGCTCCGCCGCGGCCCGCAGGACATGCTGACCTTCCCCAAGATGCTCAAGCGCGGCAAGCCCGGCCTCTTCCCCCACAAGATCCAAAACGTCGCCGCCATCCGCCGCATCTACGAGCGCACCAAGCTCCAAAAAGCCACCGAGAGGAAGGCCGACTGATATGGAACTGGGCTACTACCCCGGCTGCGCGTTGAAGGCCCATGCCACGGGGCTGGAGTACGGCACGTCCATCGAGGCATCGCTCGGTGCCCTCGGCTTTGAGCTGAAGGAGGTCCCCGACTGGAATTGCTGCGGGGCCTCGGCCGGGCACATGACCAACACGGCGCTCACCCGCGCCCTGAACGTCCGCAACCTGGCCCTCGCCGAGGCGGCCGGGATGAGCGAAATCCTTGCCCCCTGCCCCCTCTGCACCAAGGAGCTGGCCCTCGCCAACCATGAGGTGAAGGAGCATCCCGACCTCCTCGCCCAGGCGCAGGAGGCCGCGGAAATGGTCTATCGCTGCACCACGCGGCCCACCAGCCTCATCGAGCTGCTCCACCGCCACCGCGATCTCATCAAGGAACGCGCCGAAGGCAAGCTCCCCGACGTCAAGGTCGCCTGCTACTACGGCTGCCTCCACACCAGGCCGCCCGAGGTGATGAGCTTCGACGACACGGAGCAGCCGACGACGATGG
>VGYV01000760.1 GCA_016872855.1 Planctomycetota bacterium | reverse complement strand
CGGCGATGCCTTGGTCGGTATAGGTGGTGGGCTCGGCGCGGCCCGTGCCGCCGATGTTCGCGTTGCCGCTCGTGCGGGCGGTGCCGAGGCCGTCGCTCGTGTTGCTGATCACGAGGGAGCTGCCGGCGAGGAAATCAGTGATGGCAAAGTTGCTGCGGGAGCCGCTGAGGGTGAGGGTGGAGTTGGCCTCGAGGGTGAGGTTGCGGAAGGTGGCGACACCGGCGCCCGTGTTCGTCGGGTTGATGACCGACGTGGTGGTGCCGGTGATGACCCGCACGTCGGTGCCCGAGAGGCCCACAGCCGCGCCGCCGCCGTCGGGCTGGAAGGTGCCGCCGGCGAGCACCAGGTTGTCAGCGTTCCCGAGCAGGGAGGGGTTCCGGGCGATAAGGGTGCCGCCGTTCGCCCTGAAGACCGCGCCATCCGTGGCCGAGACCGTTTGCAAAGTGAGGGTGCTGGCATTCACGGCTACGACTGAGCCGTCCCCGACCGTCACGCTGGCGAGCGAGAGGTTGCCGGCGCCGCCCTTGGTGAAGAGGGTGGGCACGCCGCCGTCATTGAGCGTGGGGATCGTCACGAGATTGCTGTTCGAGATGCCTGCGGTGCGCCCTGATGGGCCGGTGAAGGCCAGGCTGGTGAAGGTGGTGGTGGCTCCACTGGTGGTCAGGGTGGCGCCGTTGGCAATCGAGAGGGCGCCGAAGGCGGCAGACAAGTTGCTGATGGCGTTGATGGCCGAGTTGCTCAGCACGCTGACATTCGTGCCCGTCATGTCGATTGCGCTGTAGGTAGCGTAGCGGAAGAAGGACGCATCGCCGGGGTCCTGAGGGGCAACGTAAGCGGTGCCCTGGTTGCTCGTCGTGCCGTTGATTGCGTAGCCGAAGCCGTAGGTGGCGGTCCAGCCGTTCCCGGCCACGGCGCCGGCGCCGCCGGTGCCGTTGCCCAGCCGGATTTCGATGTCGTGCCAGTTATTCCCGTAAGGCCCGACTCCGAGAATCATGACGCCGGTGGTCGTTGGGACGTTCCACTGGGTATCCCTCTGGCGCTGAACGCCGTCAATGACGACCTTCGAGTAGTCATCAATGTTCTCGCCGAACGAGCAGACGCCGTCGGCGTCGTAGAACTGGCCGGTGTAGACCCAGGTCTCGTTGTCGCCCCAGGGTGGCTTGGCGCTGAGCTGACCCATGCGGACGCCGAGGGTGTAGGCCCCGCCGGGGTTGGGGGTGGTCTCGTTGAAGACGTTGGCGATCCGCCCCTCGAGGAGGCCGGGGGTGATGGTTATCGCGCCGATGACCTCGAGCGTCCCGCCGTCGAGAATGGCCTGGGCACCGCCGAGCGGGGTGGCCCCGGTCACGCTCAGGGTGCCGGCGTTCACGCGGAACGTCGTGTCGCCGCTGTTGTTGAGGCCCGCCGTGTTGTCGAGAACGACTCTGCCGGGGCCGAGCTTAGTGAGTGTGCCTGCTGTGTCGTGGTCATCCAGCCGGGCGATGCTGAGGTCCATGCCCGCCTGGGTCGTGGTGAGCGTCGCGCTCCCATAGGTGTCGAGGCGCACGATGTTCCCAGAGCGGGTGGTGAGGGCGCTGTTGTTGTTCATCTGGAGGTTGCTGGTCCCTGAGCTGTCCACGCCCCATATGGGGTTGAGGGTGGTGCCGGAGCCAACGATGACCGTGCCGCCGTTGTGGTCGAGCCAGTAGGCCGTGCCGTTGGCGGAGAGCGTGACCTGGCCGGCATCCACCTGCGCTCCCGTGTCGGCATTGGGCACGGCGCCGCCCGACCAGTGGGCGGCGTCCCCCCAGGCATTCACCGTGCCGTCCCACACCCGCGTCGTGTCGGGTGCGTAGGCGGGGTAGGTGGTCGAGAGGCCGTACTTCTGCGTGAGGTAGAAGCCCACCTGGTTCATCTGGGCGCCGGTGAGGACGCTGTTGTAGATGACCACTTCGGCCACGTCGGCGGCCGAGGTCTCGGTCGCTCCGTTCCAGCCGCCGAGTTGGAGCTGGCTAATCATGTAGTTGGCGTCGCCCGAGCCGTAGTTGCCAGTCGTCAGGAGTGTGCCATTGCTCCAGAAGGCGGCTGGGGGGTTGCTGGTGGCGGGGCCAATGGTGCCGGCGTGCTCGTACCACTGATTGTTGGCGGCGACGCCGCCGGTGCCGCCGGCCGGATAAATCCATCCTTCCGCGTGCCAGCGGTTGATGAGCTGGCCGTGGAAGCCGAAGAGCCAGTTGCGCCCCGTCGAACTGATCACGCGCTCGCTGTCGGCTGCCACGCCTGGGTTGGCATAGCGGGCGACGGTGAAGATGCTATAGTTCGTCAGGGAGTCGAGGTTGGCGGTGGTGCGAATCCAGTCGTCGCCGTCGAAGTTGATGACCGCCCTGCCGTTGAGCACGTTGGCCTGATACTGCGGGTCGCTGTTCACCTGGTTGGCATGTCGGGCGTTGCCCGACTTGTCGCTCCACGTTGTGATGTTCGTGCCTGAGGCGGGCGGCGTCCCCGTCCCGGCCGGATCGCCCGCGTCAAGCCAAAGGCCCAGGCCGGCCAGATCAGTCGGGATGAACCCTGCGTAGAGGGACGTGGCCTGCCCCGTCAACGCAACGCCAAGCAACAGGACGGTCAGGAGCATTCCCGTGCGGCCTTGGGTGCGAGCAGTCATCGTCTTTTCTCCTATTGGCCTATAACAACACCCACCAAAGCACTTTCACAGCAAGCAAGCCCCGTGCCGGGCCACTCCGCGGACCAAGAATCACTCCCGAATTCCCCAGACGACGTCATTGCTCTATTGCTGTCAAAGACTTACGGCTCGCATGGCAAGCAGCGCGCGAACCGCTCTGTTCGGCCCATGCCGGCGGCCGGCACGCCCAATGTTGACATGTCGCAACATCCCGGCAGCCATCTCGCTGCTGCCGAAGCCATAACCGTAGACAGGCACTACAGTTAGCTGCCTGGCCCGCACTGTTGCGGCAAGTCAACGCCGCCGATTCCCCTTCGTGCCGCTCCTCCTCCTAAGTTGATACCCAGCAATTGCTTGGCAAGCGCGCTGCCCATGTTGCGCCCGGTCAACACGCCTCGACAGGGGTGCGGGCCTATCCACCACTAACCCTTTGCCGCCTCAGCTTCTATAGGCGCCAGGCGTAGACTTCAAGACAAACAAGGGGCACTGGCTGCAAAGCCCCCAGGGCCTCCACTGCGCCATCGGCCACACCACAGACGAGGTTCGCTTGACTGGCATGAGGCGTTTTTTTCACTCTCAGGCCGCTCATGATCGGCCCGGAATCTCGTTGTACTGGGGGGAGAGAGCGCGCGACGCGAGGCGGATGGCCGGAAAATGGGCGCAGATTGAGGGAGCTTCTCAGCGCCATAAGTCGAGGCAGGCGCATGTCTTGCGGCTTCTCGATGGAGGCGGGAAAAGGGGACTGTCGGATTCGGGGTGGTCTGGGGCGAGGTTTTGTGAGACAGGTCTTGATAGGAGAAGGGCTTCTCCGCACAATGAGGGTAGTTTCAGCGAGGCGTGTGGCTCGGAGCACTCAGGAGTGAGGAGAAGCCGATGGTTCATTTTACGCTTCAGGGTTCTCTGTGGGTAGCCACTACGGGTTGTGTCCCGGGCTCTGACCTGGGCTGCCGGCGCCAATGCGACGCCCCCAGGCTCGGGGGCTTTGCCCCCAAACCCGCAGGATTTGCCGCTTTACAGGCACCGGCACACCTGTTAGAATCTGCCTGCTGCCCCGGAGGAGGGCGCCCGGAGTGAATGCAAAGGGGTGCAGTAACGGATTTGCACGCCGAAGCGGGCGTTCCTGTTTGTAGTTCGGCCTTCAGGCGGTCTTCAGGGCTGCCAGGGCCGACAGAGGAACCGCGTAAACGCCGAACTACGAACGAGGGCGG
>VGYV01000759.1 GCA_016872855.1 Planctomycetota bacterium | reverse complement strand
GGGCAGGTACTCGTCGTACGCTCCGAACAGGTGGCCGCATTCGTGGCCCGCCATGCCATCGTCCGGGTCGCTCAGGTACCAATCGCGGGCGTTCGAGCGCTCATTCTGCTGGGACCAGACGGCGTACATCTGCTTGTCGCCCGAGGTCTCGCTCCAGTTCATCTCGACCCGGATGTTCCAGCAGCAGCACGAGCGCGGCGCGCTGCTCGGGCAGTCGGTGCGCAGGAGCTTGAACTGGTTGTCCCAGACCGACTGGATGTTGTTCCGCCAGGCGGTCTTGCGGGACTCGTAGTTGGTGGGCTCGGGGAAGGCTTCGGGCCAGGTCTGGCTCGCGTCGTCGAGCCCGACGTAGCTGGTGCCGCTGCGCACGAAGATGATGTCGTTCACGGTGTATGCGCTGATGTTCCGCGGCAGGGCCCGCCACGAGCTGCTCGAGGTGTGCCAGTATTTCCAGGTGGCACCGTCCTGCTTCACGAAGGCCCAGCCCGACCGGCCGTCTCCCCCCGGGAGAGCGGCGGGGTCGAAGGAGACCCATTTCCCGAGCCATGCCTTCTGGATGTGCAGGGTGATCGTGACCCGCAGGTCATCGTTCTGAACCTGGAGATTGTAGTTGCAGTCCCACCCGTAGACTCCCGAGGTGAGGTGGAAGCTCACCGCCTCCGGCCCCCGGTCGGGCACGCGCCGCACGACGAGGGGGTCCGGAGTCTCCGCCAACTGCCCCTCGACGACCAGGCGGCCGATCAACTCGCACGTCTGGGGCTTCGGCGTGCCCGTGAACAGAACGTTGTGCACTTGCCAGGGCAGGTTGAACGTGTCCTGCCCCGTGCCCCTCACGCGGTCGGTGGCCGCGGTCGCGCCCCGGGGCGTGATGCTGGCGTTGGCCTCGGTGTTCGGCTGCATGTTCTGGGCCGTGCCGATCAGCGCCACGCGGTCGCCGCAATAGGCCTCCCGCGGGCTCCACTCCACACGGAGGAGGCGACGAGGACAGGTCGCCGTCGTCCGGCTCGGCGTCTCGCCCGAGCCAGCATCCTCCGTGCTCGGCCTGCTGCATCTCGACATTGCTCAGCCCCTTGCACCCGTCGTGCCCAGAGCTTGGTTGATGTACGCCTGCGCCGTGCTGTGGAGACGGCGGACCCGCGCGGCCTCCCCAGTGATTTCGGGGGACTTCAGGGTCTCAGCCACCCAGGGATACAGCGGATCGGAGTCGAACACATGGCCCAGGATGAAGGCGAACGAGGCATAGATGCCGGCCCCGGGGCTCGTGGTGATCCCATAGCGGGCCGCCGAGGCACGCGCCTGCTTGACGAGGGCCAACAACGCGCTCTCGCCGACGTAGCTGCTCTTGGCCGGCCACACCTCGCCGAACAGCGCCAGGGCCTCGCGTTCGAGGCCGCGGCCAAAGCGCCGCTCCAGCTCCTCGAGCGACAGCTTGCGTGCCCCCAGGAACGCCCCGAGGGGGAAGACCTGCCCCTCCCCCACGACCTCGTCGAGGTAGCCCATCGTGCGCTCGTGGAGCGCTTCCACCCGCGCGAGCGGGCTGGCCAGCTTCTCGTCGGCCAGTGCCGCCGCGGCCCAGGGCAGTTGCGGATCGGTGGCGAACCCGCTGCCGAGCATGAGCGCCACGTCCACGAAGAGGCACATCTCGCGCTCGCTGCGCAGCTCGTGCTTCTCGGCCTTCGAGCAGCCCTCATGCACCGCGGCGCGAATCGCCCTATCGCCCACTATCTCCGCGAATCGCGGGAAATTCTTCCGAACGCGCGCAACCAGCCGCTCCTCGAACCGCCGGCGCATCGCCTCCTCGAACGCCGCCATCTGCTCGCCACGAATCCGCAGCACAACCTCTCCTCTCCCCGCGCCTGCCCGGCACACGGGCCGTTCTCCCCTACTATGCCACAGCGGGCAACGCCTGTCAACCAGAAAAACTCAGGAGCGGTAGCCGCGCTCGCGGCGGCGCCGGCTCTGCTCGGTGAGGAACTCGCGCTCGCGGCGGCTCAGGCTGTCGAAGCCCTCACGCGTGATCTTCGCCAGCAACTCGTCCAGCCGCCGCTCGTCCGCCGCGCGGGACCGGGCCTCGCGCTCGCGGCGGCGGTCCCCCGCCTCCGCGAAGTAGCGGGCCACGCGCGGCCCCAGGCGCCAGTGCAGCAGCCCGTAGAGCGCGCCCCCCAGGTGCGCCGTGTGCGCCACACCGTCCGAATACGCCGTCACGCTGTATGCAAGGTCCATCCCAATCGCCGCCAGGACGAACCACTTGACGGCCACGGGCACGTAGTAGAAGAGGTAGATCGTCCGGTTGGGAAAGTGGAAGGCATAGACGACGAGCACGGCCATCACCGCCGCCGAGGCCCCGATGGCCGGGGTCGTGGCCCTCGCCAGGTACTGCGTCGCCGCGTACGCGATGCCCCCCGCCACCCCACCCCCCAGGTAGAGGCCCAGCAGCCGCCGCCGGCCCACCACCCGCTCCAGCTCCACCCCGAACCAGTAAAGAAACAGCATGTTGATCAGGATGTGGAAGAAGTGGCTCCCCGCCGTGCTGTGAAGGAACATGTAGGTGAAGACCTGCCAGAGCTGGAGCCCCTCCACCACCTTGCCGGGCACCACCCCGAGGTACTGCGCAAGGTCCAGATTGCGGGAAGAATACTTGAGGTAGGCCTGGACCAGGAACACGGCGACATTGGCGATGATGAGCCACTTCACGGTGGGGCTGAGGCGCGGGAAGGCCACGCGGGGCACGCCCCCCGCCGAGCGGTCGCGCCAGGCATGCCCTGCGTTGTAGTCCATCACGCGTCCCCGAAACGCCGCGGCCCGCCCGGCAGCGTGCGGGGCGGGCCTGGCGCGGGCGAACCCGAAGCTAGCTGGAGCCCGAGGTCGGAGTTGAACCGACAACCTCAGCTTTACGAAAGCCGTGCTCTGCCGATTGAGCTACTCGGGCCATCCCCTACCCCGACAATCATACCCGGATTTGACCGATAGTGCAAGCTGTAGGGGCATGTTCAGAGTTTCACAACGGGATCTCTCGGGCGGAAGCGGTAGGCGGCTCCGAAGAGGGCGATTTCGTCGAGGACGGCGAGGCCGATGTCGAGGATGCCCCGATGGCTGTCGGGCAGGTTCTGCCAGCCGCAGGGGAACTCGACCGTGAGGGGGAGGGCGCCGCAGGCGTGGTAGACGGCGTCGCTCTGGTAGAAGACCTCGCCGGCATAGAAGGTGGGGCGGCGCGGGATTTCGCGCTTGGGGAAGCCGTCCTTGTAGCAGCGCATGCCCACGCAGGCGGCAAGCTGGTGGACCTTCTGCTTGTAGTGGGAGGGGATGAAGGCGGAGGGGGCGTCCACGAGGCTGCCGTTGTTGGAGTGGGAGAGGATGATGGCGTCGGGCATCTCGCGGCGGCAGAGGCGGAGGAGGGCATCGGTCTCGGGCTGGCACTCTGGGCCGAAGGGGGCGTCGTAGACGAGGTTCATGCCCGCGTCGTTGTAGTAGGTGCCGAGTATCTTCACGCTGTCGGGCGGGATGGGGCAGGTGAGCTTGGCCGAGGGCCACTGGAGGACCACCCCGTCCCTTGTGAGGCCCTGGGAGATCATCATCATGTAGTCGGGCGTGACGTTGATCCAGTGGACGTGGTCGAGGGCGCGCTCGCGTCCGTCCACGTTGAGGACGGGGATGAGGACGAAGCGGTGGCGGCGGCCGGTTTCGGCGAGCTTGGGCCATTCGCGGCCGAGGAGGTCGCGGCCGGTGACGAGGATGTTGAGGTAGTGGAGGGCGGCCACCGTGCCGTCCCATTCTGTGCCGTGGGCGTTGCCGACGAAGAGGATGGCCTGGCGGGAGCGCTCGCCCTTGCCGTAGAAGGCCGCCGCGTCGCCGCCCGAGAGAGCGGAGGCGAGGCTCTTGGAC
>VGYV01000758.1 GCA_016872855.1 Planctomycetota bacterium | reverse complement strand
GATGTTCCGCGCATGGGCTGGTCCCGCGAGTTTGACGAAGCGGGCATACGCGCCGTGCGGAATGCCCCGATCCTCGGGACGCTGGCGCGCCTTCTCGGAGAGGGCAAAGCACCGTGAGCGCTCCCCGCGGATTTCCTGCTTGACACGCGGCAGACTCTATGATATAAATGGGTATCAAGGGGAACGTCGAATGAGCAAGAGGCAAGCCCAACCGATGATGACGGAACTGCTGCGGGAGGCCCTGCGGGAGAGTGACTCCCTGCGGGCCGTGGCTCGGGCCACTGGGGTTCATCAGCCGAACCTCTCCCGCTTCCTGGCCGAGAAGGGCAGCCTGCGGCTCGACAAGGCCGACGCCTTGGCGCGGTTCTTCGGGTTCAGGGTGACGCGGCCCCCGCGCCGCGCGAAGAAAGGGGGCAAGTGACGTGGCCCACATCTACCGCAAGTCCTACTCCCGCCCACTGAGCGAACTGCCGCGGCCTGTGGAACTGGTTGAACTGAAAGACACCAAGCGCCGCGTCTACAAGGCGGCGCGCTGGGTGGACACGCGGGGCCAGAAGCGGGTCGCGCCCCTGACCAAAGACGGCACAGCCGTCCGCATCGAGGCGGCGACTTGGACGGCGAAGTACCGCCGGGCCGACGGAACGGTCGCCGTGGTGCCCACAGGCTGCCGTGACCAAGCCGCGGCTCAAGCGGTCCTGGCCGACCGCGTGAGGCGTGAGGAACGGGTGAAGGGGGGAATCCTCCAGCGGGCCGAGGCCGACATGGCGATGTCCGCGCGCCGGCCCATCGCCGAGCACGTCGAGGCGTTTCTGGCGCACCTGGCCGCCGAAGGGGCCTGCGCTCACCATCGGCGGAACGTGAGAGACCAGATGACGCGGATCGTTCGGGATTGCGGGCTGCGCACCCTGAGCGACCTGACTCGAGAGGCCATCGAGGCGTGGCTTGCCGCCCGTGCGGCAGAGGGGATGGGCGCGCGGACCCGCAACGCCCATCGGGCGGCACTCGTGGCCCTGGGGAACTGGTGTGTCGAGGTGCGCCGCCTGAGTGTCAACCCCCTCGTGGGTGTGCCCAAAGCGAACGAGGCAGTGGACCGCCGCCGCGAGCGCCGCGCCCTGACGGAAGATGAACTCGTGCGGCTCCTCGCCGTGGCCCGAGAGCGCCCGCTGCGCGACGCCCTGACCGTTCGCACGGGCCGACACAAGGGGGAATTGACTGCCCAACTGAGGCCCGCGGTCCGCGCGCGCCTGGCCGCGACGGGCAGGGAGCGGGCGCTGGTTTACAAGACTCTCGTGCTCACGGGCCTCCGCAAAGGGGAACTGGACTCGATCACCCTGGCTCAAGTCCAGCTTGACGCCCTGCCGCCTCATATCCTGCTCCACGCTGCCGACGCCAAGAACCGACGGGGCGAACGCATCCCGCTACGCGCCGACCTGGCCACCGACATCCGCCAGTGGCTCTCCGAACGGGGGGAGGTCCGACCGGAAGCCCCTCTGTTCAACGTGCCGGCGGGCCTGGTGCGCATCCTGGACCGCGACCTGCGCGCGGCTGGGATACCGAAGCGGGACGCCCTGGGCCGGACCGTAGACGTACATGGCTTGCGGACGACGTTCGCCACGCATCTCAGCATCGGCGGGGTGTCGCCCGCGACCGCGCAAGCGGCCATGCGCCACAGCACGGTTGACCTGACCTTGAACGTCTACACCGACCCCAGGCTGCTGAACGTGGCCGGGGCGCTGGACGTGCTCCCCCGGCTGCCGTTGTCGGGCGGGACTCGTCTGCTTCCTGCGCCGGCTCCTGGAGTTCTGGCGCCAGTTCTGGCGCCGACTACCCGCTTTCCTGTGCCCGGAAGTTCACACATGAGCACAGAAGGGGCGGCGCGCGACAACATGGGGGGTAGAAACGACAAGGCCGATTCTCCTGCGTATGAGGCTGAGAATCGGCCTTCTGGACTGGAGCGGGCGACGAGGATCGAACTCGCGACATTCAGCTTGGGAAGCTGACGCTCTACCGGCTGAGCTACGCCCGCGTTGTCGCCCCGTATCTTACCGCGCCGCCGGCCACTTGTCAAGCAATTTTCGCAACACCTCGCCGGGTCCGAAGGAGAGCCAACCAACCGCCTGGGACAGCTCGAGGAGTTCGTAGTGCGGGCTTTAGCCCGTATCTGGGGCGCGCGGTACGGCCTGAAGGCCGCACTACGAACTGGGGCGTGATTCGGTCGAGGCTCCGACGCTTTCTGTAGTGACGACCCGCGGGCCAGGGACGGCCCGCCTACAGGCTTCATTCGTCTTGATGCTCTCACGGCGGGGGGTGTGGCCAGTATGGCCGACGACTTGTACAACGAACTCCTCGGCATCCCGCCCGGACCGCGCCCGCCAAACCACTATGTCATCCTCGGCCTGCCCCTCTTCGAGTCCGACCCCCACGCCATCCACGAGGCCGTGCTCCGCCAGATCTCCGAGCTCAAGCGCTATGTCCTTCACCCCGACCCAGAGCGCATGCGCCGCGTCCAGGACCTCCTCAACGAGGTCGCCCGCGCCGGCACCACGCTCGAGGACCCCACGACGAAAGGCCCCTACGATGTGGCCCTCGCACAGCAGTTGGGCGTCTCCCCCCTGGCCCCAGAGCCAGTTCCGCAGCCCCAGACTCCGATAGACATCCCTGCCATCCGCCCTGCGCCCATGGCGCCAGACTGGGTTTGCCTGTCGTGCGGGACGCCGCTCGGGGCAGACGACGACAAGTGCCCCGTGTGCGGGCATGGGGGCCGCGAGCCATCGGGACCGGACGAGGCCGGCCTCTGGCCTCCGCTGCCCGAGGCGGCGCGGCGAGAGCGCGCGCAACCGCGCACTTTCGACCCCCGGCGTGTCGCCCTGGCATGCGTCGGGGCCATCGTTTGCATTCTGGCGCTTGCCGTAGTCGCTCGCTTCTGGCGCGCCTCCCCCGAACCAGAGAGCCGAACCAAGGTGGCCACTGCCGTCCAGACGGTCCAGCCCCAGCCGGTGTCCAAGAAGCAAGTGCCTCCGCCGGACCGCGGGGCTGCCCGGCGGCTTGAGGCCGACTCTGCCTACCAGAGCGCCCTGCTATATGAGGCCGAGCGGCCCGCCGACCGCGAGGGCATCGCCAGGCGCTTCCGCGAGGTCCGGGCCAAGTACCCCGACACCGCTGCCGGCTACTACGCTGGACGCAAGCTGGATGAACTCGATGGCGCCGAGCGCAAGCGGCGCCAGGCCCAGCTCGACGCCGCCCGCCAGCGGGCGAGGGACCTCGCGGCGAAGAACCGCTTCGGTGAGGCCCTTGCGCAGTTCGACGAGCTTCTCAAGGAGAACCCGCCGGAGGATGTTCGGCACGACGTGCTCATCGAGAAGACCAACATCACCGCGTATGCGGAGCGGGCCTACGAGGACATCCGCCGCCGCGCGCGAGAGAAGGCCGACGCGGGTCAGTACGAAGATGCAGCAGCACTCTACGAGCAGGTGGCCGCGGCCTTCGGCCTCGAGCCCTTCGCGAGTCGAGCCAAGGGGGAGATGGCCGTTCTTGGCCCGCTGCTCAAGGCCGCGAAGGACCGTGTCGCGACGAGCCTGGCCGAGCCGGTCTATGGGAGGGAGGCGAAGGCCGTCCTCGCCCACCTGACCGCCCGCGAGCTGCCCGAGGCCCGCAAGCTGGCTGACGCCGCGGTCGCCAACCCTACCCTCGCCCCGCTACGCGAGGAGGCGCGGAATCTTCAGCACCTAAATAACTCGCCACGATTCTGGATCGAACGGGGGGCCACGTGAGACTCCTTAAGCGGCAGTTGGCGTGTTAGCCTTGGCAAGGGAGGGACTGGCCCCTGGATACGGTTGAGCCCGTTCGAGGAAGCGATGCACGTTTGCGAGAAGTTCGTCAATCG
>VGYV01000757.1 GCA_016872855.1 Planctomycetota bacterium | reverse complement strand
GGCTGCCCCGTCCTTGCGAGCGCCCGCGACGGCGAGGGGGCCGTGGGACGCTGTGCGCGCCGCCTTCGTGACGCCGGAGTAGCCTGCGCCTATCGGCATGGGCCACTCGCCTTGGTTCGTGCAGAAGTGTTCCGTAGTTGTTCAACTACGGAATGTTTCTCCGCTCCCCCGCCGGGGGAGTGGAACAACGACTCGCCGCTGCCGCAGCCGTCTGCCGCCCCCGTCGTTGCCAGAAGCCGGGACGGCCAGCAGCGACCGTGCAATGCTGTGGCAGCAAACATCGTCGTGCCTGAGCAGCGCGCCCTCGTCCGCCCTGAGCGCGCGCTTCGCTCTGGACGGGAGCGTGGCGCACTTGTACAAGTGCGCCACGCTCCCATCCCCCCATCCACCACCTTCCGCGCGGCGCACAACATCCTGAGGGCACCCAGAAGGAGGCCTGAAGCGGCTCACACGGTCAATCCGAAGGGGGGGAAGGTCATCATCTGAGGCGGCGTGTGCCTGCTTCGCAGGGGGGCGCGACTGCGGCTCGGCTGCGAAGGGGACGCGGCTATGCCAAACGCGCAGGCCACGGTCATGGGAGCGACATCCTGCCGCTGCTCTCGCGCCCCTTCGTGATCCGCTCAGGCGAGAACTTGAACTTCGGTATCGTCATGCCTTCCAGGGGGGTGAGGTCGCTGACGAGTGTGCCCGTAATGTCAAGCTCCTCCAGCGGCATCCCCCGCGAGGGGCTTGAGGTTCTCCGACTGCCTGTTCACCTTGCGGCCAAGTGAGCTGAGCGCCATGCCCTTGAGGGGATCGAGGGCGGCGCTCTTGCTGAGGCCGCAACGGAGTTTCTCGAGCGGCATGCTCCTGCACCTTGACAAGAGGCTACTACAGGGGATAATGGGGTCGCAGCGAGATCGAGAGGCGTGAGGGCCGCCATCGTGGCCGCCGACTGAATAACGCGCCACGATTCTCGCTCGATGTAGCCGCAAGCGTCTCGCTTGCGGGACGTAACGGATGGCCATCCCTCGGCAAGCGGGACGCTTGCCGCTACATCTGGCGAACCGATGGGCTGATGGCGTCCGAGCGAGAATCGTGGCGAGTTATCTAGCCGGGGGCATTCGGCGGCCCAATCCAAGGGACTCCACAGGAGGCCTGCCACGTGCTGCGCGCAATCCCCTGCGTCGCGTGCGTCCTGTCACTGGTGTGGACCACGGCCCCCGCGGCGGAGTTGACTCTAGCCGCCGCCGGCAAGTCGGACTACCAGGTGGTCGTGCCCGACGCCCCGCCCACGCCCGAGATCGGCGAGTGCCTGGGTCAGGTCGCGCGGCTCGTTCAGACCGCCTTCAAGGCCAACGGGTTTGAGCTGCCGGTGACGGCAGAGGGCATGCGCGACCCGGCGAAGCCAGGAATCTACCTGGGCGACACGGCGTTCGCGCGGGCCAACGGCCTGGACGTCTCACGGCTCAAGGGCTGGGGCTACGTCCACAAGGCCGTCGGGCGCGACATCATCATCGCCGGGCGCGACCAGCCCTCGCCGGGCAAGGCGGCAAACCCGAGTGCGCCCGCCTTCGACCGGTTCGGCACCGCGAAGGCCGCGGCCGACTTCCTGCGGCTCTACGCCGGCACACGCTTCCTCTATCCCGACCTCGCCCCCAGGGCAACCCTCGCGGCTGCCGCGCGCGTGGACCTCTTGGCCTCGCCAGCCATCGAGTTCGTCCCCACGCCCACGATTGCCGTCCCCGCCCACCTCAACGTGCAGCACACGCCATCCGTCAAGTACAACACCGCCTGGGCAGCGGCGGCGGGGTTCTACGACCTGGCCAACAACCGCTTCCCCATCGTGGACGAGGTGTTTGGCGGGCACACCTACTGGCGGGCCATCCCGCTGGCGAAGCACCGCGAGGCCAACCCCGAGTACTTTGCCCTGATCGGCGGCAACCGCCTCGTCGCGCCCGACGAGGGGGCGCAGTACTGCATCTCCAACCCCGCGGTGCAGGAACTTCTCTACCAGGACCTCATCAGTTGGCTCGACAAGGGCTACGAGGCCGTAGACCTGGGCCAGCCCGACGGCTTCCGCCCCTGCCAGTGCGAGGCCTGCAACAAGCTCTTCGGCACCGGCCCCGACTGGAGCGAGAAGCTCTGGGTCCTCCACCGCAACCTGGCCGAGCGCGTCGCACAGGCCCGGCCCGGCAAGACCGTGGCGCTAATGTGCTACGGCCCCACCGAGACGCTGCCCAAGACGTTCAAGGCGTTCCCCAAGAACGTGCGAATAATGCTCTGCGGCACGAACGAGGAGGACCTGGCGCCCTGGCGGCACTACGAGGTGCCCCAGGGCTTCACCGCCTACCTCTACAACTGGTGCCCCAACCTCGGCAGCCGCTACACCCCGATGCGCACGCCACGCTTCGTAGAGGCGCAGGCGAAGCGCCTGGCCGCCAGCCGCATCCAGGGCATCTACCGCGACGGACCCGGCGCGCTCTACGGCCTCGAAGGGCCGGTCTACTACACGATGGGCAGGATGTTCGACGACCCCGAGCGCGTCCAGGCCAAGGACCTCGTCCACGAGTTCTGCGAGGCAGCCTTCGGCAAGGCGGCCCCCACCATGCTCCGCTTCTACGACCAGCTCTACCACGGCATCGAGCTATACTCCGAGTACCTCGGCACGCGCTGCCCGGCCTGGACCTATCACGACATCTACGGCCGCCGCCGCAAGCTCCTGGCCGACCCCTTCCAACTCCTCGGCTTCCTCTACACCCCGACGCTGCTCGAATCGCTGGAGAAGCACCTTGCGCAGGCGGAGAAGACGGCGGAGACCGACAAGGTGAGGACGCGCCTGGCACTCGTCCGCCGCGAGTTCGACTATGTGAGGAGCCTGGCGCGGGTCGTCCACCTCTACCACGCCTACCAGCTTCAGCCCGACCTCGGCTCGCGTGACCGGCTGCTCGACGCGATTGACGCCCGCAACGCCCAGATCGCCAGTTGCTACGACGAGCGGGGGCGCACCAAGCCCCTCCCTGGCTGGGCGTTCACCATGTTCCCCATCCCCGGCCACAACGCCGCCCACCTGCGCCTGGCCCACGACGGCTATCAGGAGCCCTTCAAGAACACCTGCCTGAACTGGGACACGAAGGCGATGCGCGCGGCCCCCCTGCCCGCCGCCGGGCAGAGCTCCGTGCCAAAGAAGCAGGCCCTTGAACAGTGGCGGCAGGACTACAACCGCAAGACATCCGAGATACCGCCCGCCTGGCAGAAGCTGCCCGACCCGCTGCCCACGCCGCTCGGCCCGTGGGTGTTCCGCACCGACCCGTTGGAGAAGGGCGTCAAGGAGGGCTGGCACGGCGTGGACATCAAGGAGGCCGACTGGCTGTCCGTGCGTGTGCCCGCCTTCTGGGCCGAGACGGAGGCGGTGGGCGACTACCAGGGCTACGCCTGGTATCGCACCACATTCAGCCTCCCCGCCGAATGGAAGGGGCGGACCCTCCGCCTCCTCTTCGCCGCCGTGGACGAGCAGGCCTGGGTCTACGTCAACGGCCACCTCATCCGCGAGCACACCGAGAAATCCGAGGGCAAGCCCTTCGCCGAGCTCTGGGAGACCCCCTTCACCGCCGACGTGCCGCCCGAGCGCCTGCTCCTCGGCAAGGCGAACGTGTTGGCCGTGCGGGTCCACAACTCGGCGGCCAACGGCGGCATCTGGCGCCCCGTCCTAGCCCACGCCCTGCCCGCGAAGTGAGGCAGGGTGCCGCTCGTGGCGGGTGGGGTCCGGGGGTGAATCGAGCATGTAGCGCGGGGCGGGTGAGACATGAATGGCGTGGAGATAAGGCGCCAGATACCCCGGGAGCGAGAGGAGAGGACCGCCTAAAGGCGGGACTCCCAACGGGTTACGCGCTCGTTTGGAGTCCC
>VGYV01000756.1 GCA_016872855.1 Planctomycetota bacterium | reverse complement strand
TCTGGAGGCCCGCGAACGTGTCGCTCAGGTCCGGCCAGAAGAAGATGTCCGGCTCGTTCCACACCTCCCAGGCCTGGACGCGCCCCTTGTAGTGCTCGGCGAGGCGTTTGGCGAAGGCGTAGGCGTGACGGAGGTCGCCCGGGTTCCGCGTGTTCTTCTTCCCCGCGTGCGACCAGGTGGGGCTGTCGTGGAAAATCTGGTAGACGCGGACGCCATGCTTCGTGAAGGCGTGGGCCACCGCGTCGTACTGCTTCCACCCGCCGGGGGCGACCTTGCCTTTCTCGGGCTCGGTTCCGGCCCAGGAGAAACGCTCGCGCACCCAGCCGATGCCGGTCATTCGGAGCATTTGGGCGATGGCCTCGTGCCGCCCCTGGCGTTCGAGCCAGGCCGTCGCCCCGTCCACATTCAGGCGGCCCGAAGGCGGTGCCGTGGCCGAGTGGTCGCTCACCACGCCAAAGGGCATCTTCGCCGACTGCTCGCCGGCCTTCGCGACGAGTTCGTAGTAGCCGTGAGGCAGATTCGGGATCTCAATGGCCCCATTCCCCTTCGCCACCTCGGCGCCATCCATGTCCACCACTCGCCACTCGACATCCTTTGCCTCGGCCTGCACCACCGCCTTTTGCCCAAACCCAAACAGATTCCCCGGCCGCCCGGTCTTGAGCACCATCTTCGCCTCCTGCGCCCAGGCGCTTGCAGCGATGAGCGCGGCACACACGCACGAGAACGGCAGGCAGTTCGTCATTCCGCTCGCCTCGACTCGGCCGGGAACCAGCGCTGGAGGATCTCCCGGAACCGCACGAATGCGCGATCGGTGCAGCGGCGGAGGCTGATTGAGGCAGCCAGTTGCCCGAGGACGGGTCTGGCTTGGGCGATCCCCGCCTCGCGGAGGGCCAGGGCCATCGCGGACTTCGGGTCGGTTGGCTTCGCAGAGCCTGGCTGCCACACCCCGGCTTGCCTCAGCCATTCGCGCAACGGCGGTTTGCGCCCAGCCCAACCAAGGCAACGTTCCACTTCCGGGGACTCGCTCCAGACCCAGGCCTCCAACTCGGGCTCGACGATGACCGCTCCGGCCCTATCCTCCCAACCAGCACGACACAGGCGTTGCTGGACCTCTTGCTCCAAGTCCTCTGCCGGCAGAGCTTCCCTGCCGCACCCGTGTTTGTCGAAGAGCACCAGTGCGCGATGATGCGTCGGCAAAAAGGGCTTGAGGAATTCGTGGCAGCGCCGCAGACAACCCGGATCGAACTGGGTGTGCGCGTAGATGTCGAGCGACAGAGGCCTGATGCCCAGGGATTCGTGCCGGCGGAGGAGTAGTGTAGACACCACCAGCCGAAAGGTGCGGTCCGGCACAAGGATGACCAGGTCCCTCTTGGAGTCTGCCATCGCGCCTATTCCATGACGCCGCTGGCGAAGAGCGTACCTAGATTGACCTCACCCTGCCAGTTGCGCAGGATGCGGTGTTCCCTCCCGCGGACGACGCGGGTCGCGCCCTGCGCGTCCCTCGTGAAGCACAACACGTGCCCCAGGTCGGCCATCCCGAGGATGAGCGGCGAGTGGGTTGCCATGAGCACTTGGCCATCGTAGATGGATGACAGGGACTCGAAGATGGCTTGCATCGCCGTTGGGTGCACGCAGTTCTCCGGCTCCTCGATCAGGTAGGTCGCCTGCTTGTCCGGCAGATACGGAAGCAACGTCAGGGCGAGCATCTCAAGGGTGCCGTCTGAGACGACCCAAGAGGGCACTTCGAGGCCGCCCTCGTACCTGAGCTTCAGATACCGATGCCTGTCTTCGGGCCGCTCGACGCTCCGGATCCCCACCAGGTTCGGCAGTTCGGTCCTCAGGTGGGCGAGCCATAGTTCGTAGTCTCTGGGCGCAAGCTGATCGACGAGCCAGGCGATGCTGGAGCCATCGGGCACGAACGTGCGGCGCGCGTTAGGAGGCGAAGGCCACCGCATTGCAGCCGGGTTCAGTGCGATGGTCTTCACCCCATCCACGAGGAACTGCCTGAACCAATTGGAGACGGGGAACAGCTTGTCATCTGGTGGCAGATTCGCGAGCGCGCATGTCCGGTGGCTCAGGCTGAAGACAAAACCCTTGTCGGGAGACGTCTCGGTGTCAAACTCGACTTCCTTCTCCTTGACGTCGATATCTCTGGTAACTGTCACCAAGAGCGGTGACGGCTCTCCGACCGGGAAGTAGACGACCCTATCCCTGCGCTCCTGATCAGAAAGCGGCGGAAAGAACCCAAGATACTCCTTGCTGATGCCCAGCTCACCCTGGCGGCCTATACTCCCGATTTCGAGGTCGTACATGCAGTGCGTCTGGCCGCCGGGCAGGTGGTGGCGAAGGGACTCAGGAACAGTCGCCTCAATCGTCAGCTTGAATCGCTGACCTTCATGCTTCCAGAGGAGATCTTCGTAGTTGGGGGCTCGGGAAGAGATCACGTCACCGATGTCCTGGCGCCCATCCTGCACAAGGTCCCTCATCAACCCAGGCACATCGAGGAAGGTGCTCTTGCCGCTGGCGTTGGGGCCGACGAGGATGTGGAAGGGGCCGAGGTCGCAGGCCACGTGGCGCAGGCAGCGGTAGTTCAGGGCCTCGATGCGGGTGATCATGGTCCCTACTCCTGCCGCGGGGCAAGGGCAACGGGTTGGGGCCGCCGCCGCTCCCCGCGCCACCAGACGCGGGGCAGAGACGCCCCGCCCACAGGCCCCGCCTCTCCTACCCCGAACACCGAAAACCGAACACCGATAACCGCGCCGCTTCGGCGCTCACCGCTCGGTGAGGGTTTCCTTCACAGCCATGCCGAAGTGGCGGCCGCCCTCGGCTAGGTGGGCGAGGACCTGGTCGCCCGGCTTGAGGAGGGCGACGGAGATGGCCGAGCCGTCGGGCCGCGTGAGGCGAATCGTCTCGGCGTTCTGGAGCACGAGTGAGACGACCTTGCCGCCGGCCTCGGCCTCGACGCGGAGCATGGGGCGCCGCTCGACTTTGCTGCGGCCCAGGTAGGCCACCTGGGTCGCCCCGTCGTGCCGCACGACCAGGCACGGGTCGCCGCCCTTCAATTCGTCGAGGTACTTCGTCTTGCCCTCGGGGCAGAGGACGTAGGCGTGGACGGCTCCCGCGTTGACGCGGAAGGGCCGCGTGGCGACGTAGGGGGTCTCGATGGTCTCGGAATGCACCAGGAAGAAGGCGGAGCTGGCATCGCCGACGAGCATGCCCTCGCCCGGCTTCATCTCGGTGCAGGTGTCGAGGCACACGCGGTCGCCCATGCCGAGCGTGGCGATGCGGGTGACGGTGGCGGTAACCAGGGAGAGCTTCTCGCCGTGCTCGCGGACGGCGGCGCAGGTGCGCTTGATCTCGGCGGGGTCGTCGGTCACGAGCACGATGCCGTCGGCGCCTTTTTCGAGGATCTGCGTCACCACGCGGGCGTCCTCGGCGCGGCGGACTTCGACGAAGATGCCCTCGCGCTGGGCGAGCAGGTTTTCCAATGGGATGATGGTCCAGTCGCGCATCTGAAGGATGACCGTGGCGGCAGGGCAGCGGGCGGCGCGCTCCTCGTCGCCCTTGCTGGCGATTTCGAGGCGGACGACGTCGCTGCCGAGGCGCAGGTCGCCGTCGGGGGCCACGGTGGCGATGCGGCCGAGGGCCTTGGCCTGGCCCGAACAGCCCTCGGGCAGCACCACGGCGTCGGCCCCCGCCTCAAGGGCCGCGGTGACCAGTTCCTTGCGCCAGGGATCAACCTGCACCCAAACCTTCTTCATGCAATCGTCCTCGTCGTCGTCCTCGTCCTCGAAGACCGCCTGAACGGCCTGTCGATTTACCCGGAACTGCGGATGCAGACAACGGAGGTCCAGGACCTGCCGCGGCGCGTCGCCGTGAGAAGACGCGGT
>VGYV01000755.1 GCA_016872855.1 Planctomycetota bacterium | reverse complement strand
GACGAGGGCCTTCGCCAGCTTCCCGAAGTCCACATTGGTGGGCAGGTTGGCTTCCTTGAGGGCGTGGTAGAAGTTGCTTCCATCGATGAAGATGCAGACGTGTTCCACGGAGGGTCCCCCCAAAATAGTTCTGGGGGTTGCAGTGCAACCCCCAGGGGCTAATACCTCACCGCTGGCTTGCAGCGGGAGGGGCTAATCTCATGTTGCCGCATGCTTCGGCTTTTGTGTACGCTCCTAAGAAAAGCGTACACAAAAGCCGAAGCATTGTCAAGCGCAATTTTCCACCGCTTGCGCAGGTCCAGATTCTACCTTCCAAGGCTCACATTGTCAAGGTAGAGGACCGCCCTCTCCTTCGCCGTGCTGATGAAGCCGAGCCAGCGCAGGCTCTTCCAGGCAGGACTGCCGAGGGGGAGCCTGTCGAAGCGCTGCGGCGGCTGGCCCTCGACGGCGATGGACATATCATACGTGCCCGTGGCCTGCTTGCCAAGCCCGGCGGCGATCTCGACGCGAATCCACTTGTCGGACGGCACGGCGGCCAGGGGCTTGCCCCCGGCCGTGAGCTGGCCCTTGGCATCAATTGCGATGCTCGGGCCGACGAGGTAGGGCTGGGAGGCGTCGCGCCATTCGTGCACGAAGCTCGCCCCCGGCTCGAGCCGCAGGTCGAAGCTCAACCGCGCCACGCCCCGGTGGTAGCGCGGGGTGTAGAAGAGGTGCGGCTGCCAGTCGTGCTTCAGGTCGGGGGCATCGGTGAACTTGAGCGACTTCTTGCCGCTGGCGGCCAACTCATCGGTGACGCGGATTGAGGCGCCGCCCTCCTCGCCCGACGTGACGGCCCACGCCGCCCGCTCGGCGACGGGTGTGGTCTCGAAGCCGTCCTCGATGGCCTCGGGGAAGCGAGGCTTCGGCGGCGGGGGCGTGAACGGCTTGCGCACGATGGACTTGGGCAGGCTCACCCACTCGCGCTCGCCGTAGAGGCCGGCCCTGCCGGGGTCGAAGGGCACGAAGCCCAGCTTCAGGGCGGGCGAATCGGGGCTGAGGAGGAAGTCGGAAGGACCAAGCGAAGACCGCCTAAAGGCGGGACTCCCAACAGAAGACCGCCTGAAGGCGGGACTCCGAACGAAGAGGGGGTCGGCGAGGAGAGAGGCTTCGTCGCGGCCGAGGGCCTGCCAGTCCTCGAACGTCAGACCGTCGAACTCGGGGTCGGGCGTCGAGGTGTCCCAATAGAGGTTCCGCTCCATCGCGTACTTGCCGTTGCTCCAGTTGCCCGCGAGCGGCTGGCCGTTGGCCGAGAGGACGATGTTGCGCTCGAAGGTGAAGGAGGAGTGCTCCTCCTGGCGGTGGCGCGTGACCTCGCCGTGCTGGGAGAAGGCCCAGATGTTGTTGCGGACGATGTTCTCGCGGCCGTAGTGCTGGGAGAAGCAGCCCTGCTCGGTGTGGTAGACGAGGTTGTTCTCGATGAGGATCTCGCTGCTCCCCTCGTCGGGGTAGATGCCCGTGCCGCCGCCGATGCCGGGGGAGTAGACGTCGTGGATGACGTTGCCGCGGAGCACGGTGCCGGGCGATATGCCGAGGGTGTAGATGCCGCCCATGTCGCCCAGCACGCCGCGGCCGACGTGGTGGATGTGGTTGAACTCCACGATGTTGTGGTTGGCCGAACTGGGGGCATAGCCCCACGACCAGCCGACGCTGACGCCCGTGTAGTTGAGGTCGCAGATTTCGTTGTGGCTCACGACGTTGTGGCTGGTGCGGCCGATCCACACGCCCACGCCGGCGGGAAAGACGTGGCCCGTGTCGTGGATGAAGCAGTTGTCCACCACGTTGCGCACGGCGGCGTCGGCCTCGCCTTTCGGGCTGGCCGTCTCGCCCAGCTTCACGCCCCCGCCGCCGAGGTCGCGGAGGTGGCAGTGGTGGACGCGGTTGTCCTTGCAGCCGGCTCCGAGCCAGACTGCGTACTCGCCCACGTGGGCGACCTCGCAGTCGTCGAACGTGCAGTGCCGTGCGCCCTTCGCAGTGATGGCCGCATCGAGGAAGACGGCGGCCTGGCCGTCCGCCTCGCCCTTGTCCTTGATCAGCCAGTCGGCGTGCTGGAACGACAGGCCGCGGAATTGCACGTGCTCGACGAGCTTGCCCGCCTCGGGGTCGCCCTCGATGCGCACGAGGTGGCGCAGCCGTGGGGCGATCACCTCCGTCTTCCTCATGTCCTCCACGGGCAGGGGCCAATAGCTCACCACGCCCGTCCCTCTATCCAGATACCACTCACCAGGGGCATCGAGCGCCTCCGGCACGTTCTCCACGTAGTAGCGCTCGTTCTTCGTCCAGTAGCCCGTCGGCCAGTTGGCAGGCGCCGTGAAGCGCACCACCCCCGCCATCTCGTCAAGGTCCTTGATCCAGTGAAGCGACGCCGTCCAGGAGTGGAACTGGTAGACCACTGCGTCGTCGAGATTCGACCAGTGTCTCATGTCGCCTGGCTTGAATCGGAAGCCGCTCTTCGCATTGGGGTCGCTCATCGCCTTCTTGCGGTCAGTGAGCGGCTCGATGGGGCCTTCGTTGAGCAGATAGCCCTCGTTGGGGATTCGCGCCCGCGTGCGCCGCTCGCCATTCACGAACAGTTGCTGGGGATACCACTTCCCCGCCTTCACCTCGGGAATCTCAACGGTCCAGAGCGCTTTGCCTAGGTCAGACGGGCCGGCCCGAGCCGTTCGGAGTGCGGGCTTCAGCCCGTAGCTTCCGGCGCCGGGGTTGTGAGCTACGGCCTGAAGGCCGCACTCCCAACCGGCGATGCGCCGCCCGCCGCTCAGGACCGGCTTCTCGCCGGGATAGGCGGCGTAGACGACAGGCCCTCGCTCCGTCCCCGAATCCTGCGGCCCGAGGACGAGTGGCTCGCCGAGGAAGTGCGGGCCGCCGCGAACGTAGATGGCCGCCCCGCCCACGGCGGCCTTGCGCCGCCGCGCCTCGTCGCGGGCGCGCGCGAGCGTGGCGAAGGCCGGCAAGAAGCTCACCCCGAAGCTCAGGCGCCTCGTCGCGGGCGCGCGCGAGCGTGGCGAACGGCCCGTCGCTCTGCGCCCGGTTCGGCCTCGGCCGCGTGCCCGACCAGGCATCGTTCCCGTCCGCCGCCACGAACAGGTCGCACTGCCCCGGCTTCCGCGTCGGGTGGCGAGGCGGCGCGCAGCCGCCCACGGCCGCGAGCAGCGCGAGCCCGCCGATAGGCCCCAGCGTGCGAGCGATCTTCACTGCATCTCTCCCTCCTGGGTCGTGACGAAGGGAATCCTCAGCAGCGCCCATCGTAACGAGAAGCGGCTTGCTTGTCGAGGGCAGTTCGAGTCGCCAGCGGGCCGCAGCGCTTGACTTTCCGGCGCCTCGGCAGCATGATAGTGCTGAAGGAGGCCGTCGGTGAAGAAGGACCCGCTGATTGACGAAATCCGTGCCGTGCGCCACCGCATCTCCGCACGCTTCGGCCACGACACCAAGAAGCTCTGCGACCACTACCGCGAACTTGAGAAGAAGCACCCTGGCCGCATGCTCCGCGACCGAGCGGAGATGCCCGTCACCAGTGATCAAGCGTAACTGCGTCTCTCTGGCTGCACACGGAGGTCCGGGCAAGCCGCCTTGCATTCCAAGTGGCGCGCGGTATACTGGCGGCAAGGGCCTTTGCTCACCTTTCAGAGAAGGGAGTCGATTCCTCGAACGCCGCCGAGTACACCCTCAAGCGGTTGACTGAAATGGAGGAGGCGGCATGTGGGTGGGCTCACGGCCCCGCCAAGGTTGAATAGCGTCCCTCCCCCCAATCGAGACCATTAGACTCCCGGGATGGGACCTCTCCGACCGTCTGAACAATGGGGCGGACGAGCAGGCGCCTAATCGCTCTCTCTGAGGACATCGCCGAGCAGGCTCTGG
>VGYV01000754.1 GCA_016872855.1 Planctomycetota bacterium | reverse complement strand
GGCGGAGTGCGAGGCGACCGTCGAGTGTGACGGCCTCAGCGGGGGCAGTGCCCCACATGGCCTTCCAGGCGGCGGGCTGGGCCAGGTCGTCGGCGGGCGGGTAGTCGGCCTTCGGCGGTGCGGGCGGGGCGGCGGCGAGGAGCAGGGCACACGCGGCGGCGATGGCAACCATAGTGGCCTCCAGGGATCGTAGCGACCGGCGGCTCGCCCGCCGCCTCTGACTGCGGAAGGGACACGCGAGCCGCGCCTCCCTACACCGGCGCATTATACCCCTGGCGCCGGGCCTGATTCAAGGCCGGGCAGAGACCAAGGTGCGTGTGATCCCCCACGGCGGGGGCGTTCTGAGCCTCCGAAGGAGGCTGAGGACAGCGATGCCTAGCTCGCAGGAGATTCCACGCGCCCCCGCGCCCGCGCAGGCTTGACTCGGGCTGCGCGCATGTACACACTGCATGCGCATGAAGGACGCAGGCCGTGCGAACGAATGTAGTTCTGGATCACGAGCTGATGGCGCGAGCCGCTGTCCGCTTGCCCCCCGGCCCTCAGCCCTTCTTGGCTTTCTTTGGGGACTTGCCCATGAGGGCGAGGAGCAGGAGGAGGATGAGCGCGCCTGCGAACGCGGCGATGAGGTCCTCGAGGTTCACCTCGATCTTGCCGAGCAGCCCCAGGTTGATGTGAAGCAGGGAGAACAATCCCCCGCCAATCAGCGCTCCCACCAGCCCGACGAACAGGTTCAGCCCAAAGCCGAAGCCGCTACGCTTGCGCATCACCAGGGCGCCCACAAGCGACCCCGCGAGCGCGCCGACGAGGAGGAACGACACGATCTGGCTGGCGTTCATGGTCCAACTCCGTCACGGGAAAAACAACGGCCTGGGGCCGTCCCAGGCCATTGCCCAGCCCAAGCCACACGCGTCCGGGGGGCGAGGCTCATTCCTCCTCGTCCACGTCCAGTTCCTCGAAGTCCTCCTTGCTCGCCCCGCAGTCGGGGCACACCCAGTCCTCGGGCAGGTCCTCGAAGGGGGTGCCGGGCGACACGTTGTTGTCCGGGTCGCCCTCGTCGGGGTCGTAGATGTAGCCACAGAGCGTGCAACGCCACTTGCTCATGCTCGCGCCTCCTTTTCAACATGCCGCACCCAGTGCGGCCCACAGTCCGTGGCAACCACCTTCGGGTGCAGTAACGCATTTGCGCGGCTGGGCACACCTTATTGAACCGAGCGGTTCCGCGGTCGGTTCAACAATAAGGGCTCGGTCTGCCCACGCTTTGGCCGGTGGTGCCGAGAAGAAACCAAACCCAGGGAGGCTGGGTTTGCCTTCTAGTGTGCCCAGCCGCGCAGATACGTTACTGCACCCAGCACTTTCCGGCCACTTGGCCGTGCGGCAAGACAATGAAGCGCAGAAGGGGCGGCTTGTCAACAGGTTTTTTTGCGCTCCGGGCGCTTTTTTCGGCCTGGAGGCCCCGCGGGCGATTTTTCGCTTGACAGCCCGCTGTGGAGCGCTATACTAGAGGCATCCCCGCAGAGGCACTCTCCCCGTCAAAGGACCGGTCTTCCCGTGGACCTCTATAGCGCGCTCGGGCTGGCGCAGGAGCCGTTCTCTACCACGGCTGACCCCGCCTTCATGTACGCCTCGCAGGAACACCGTGAGGCGCTGCTGCGCCTCCAGCTCTCGCTGCGGCAGCGCCGCGGCCTCAACGTGATCATCGGCGACATCGGGGTGGGCAAGACCACCCTCTGCCGCAAGCTCTACGACGAAATCGCCCGCGAGGACGGCTACGTCATCCGCGTGGTGGACGACCCCTCCTTCCGCTCCGAGTTCCAGTTCATGGCCTACCTCCTCCACGCCTTCGGCGTCCCGCGACAAGGGCGCTCAGGCTATGACTTCAAAGAGTGCTTCCGCACCTTCCTACTCGACATGGTCGAGAAGGGGCAGACGCCCATCCTGCTCGTGGACGAGGGGCAGATTCTCTCGCCCGCCATCCTCGAAATGATCCGCATGTTCCTGAACTTCGAGACCGACAAGTTCAAGCTCCTCCAGCTCGTGATCTTCGCGCAGATCGAGCTTCTCGACCGCCTCCGCACCCGCCGCAACTTCCTCGACCGCATCGCGCTCCGCTACATCCTCAACCCCCTCCAGGAGCACGAGGTGGCGGAGATGATCAACTACCGCCTCACCGTGGCCGGCTACACGGGCGAGCGGCCGCTTTTCACCGACGAAGCGATCCACGCCATCTACGAAGCCACGGGCGGCCTCCCCCGGCCCATCACCATGCTCTGCCACAACGCCCTCGAGTACATCGTCCTCAACGAGCGCGAGATCGTGGACTGCGAGGTGGTCGGCCGCTGCGTCGAGCGCGAGGCCGTCTTCGCCGCGGCGCCAGTGGCGTGAACGCAGAAGTGGATGAATGGATGGGTGGATGAATGGATGATTGCCAGACCAGCCAAGCCATCTCTCTCTCATTCATCCATTCATCCACCCATCCAATCATCCTCTCTCCCCTTCGGGGCCTAGCTTAGGAGCAAGCCAGAGCCATGTCCACCAAAGCCGCCGCCGTTGCCGCCTCCGACCGCGAGCTGACCGCGATGGAGCGCCTGCTCAGCCTCAACCGCCGGGCGCCCGGCCCCCGGGCCGCGGCCGAGGTGCGCCAACTCCCCATCGCCCAGCTCCGACCCAACCCCCTCCAGCCCCGCAAGGCCCTCGACGAGGAGGCCCTCGCCGAACTCGTCGAGTCCATCCGCGCCCGCGGCCTCATCCAGCCCCTCATCGTCCGACCCGTGCCCGACGAGCCGGATGCCTTCGAGATCGTCGTCGGCGAGCGCCGCTGCACCGCCGCAGGACGCGCCGGCCTTGATACCGTCCCCTGCATCGTCCGCAAGCTCGACGACCGCGAGGCCTTCCTCCTCTCCGTCGCCGAAAACGTCGCACGCGAGGACCTCAACCCCCTGGACGAGGCGGTCGCCTACCGCCGCATCCTCGACGAGGGCTACGCCGCCAACCAGGGCGAGGTCGCCGCTCTCGTCGGCGTCCACCGCACCCGCGTCAACCACAAGCTCCGCCTCCTCAACCTCGACGAGCGCATCCAGAGCCACGTCCGCTCCCAGCCCCCGTCCGCCATCTCCCTAACCCATCTCGAAGAGTTGGCCCGCCTCCAGCCGGGCGACGCCCAGCACGCGCTCTACCTGGCCGCCATCGAGCGCGCCATGTCCACCCGCGAGCTCCGCGCCCGCGTGGACGCCCTTCTCCGTCCCGCCTCGCCGCCCGCCGTCTCCAAGAGCATCATCGCCTTCGACCACGGCGTCCGAGTCGGCATCTACCCCACCAAATACACCGTCCGCTTCCCCCGTGCCGCCGACGAGCCGGTGGACCTCCCCCGCATCGCCGCCGACCTCGAGCGCCTCCTCGCCGAGCTCAAGGCCCGCCTCCACGCCCACGCCTGACCCCAACCCGCGTCATCCACCGCCTGCTCCGCAAGCGCCCGGAGGAGCGCTTCGCCCGCGCGGACAGGCTCCTGTCCGAGCTGGCGCGCGTGGAGGCTTGGCTGAGCGCCTCGCCCGCCGACGCGACCCAGGCGATGCCGGTGCGGGTTGCCGGGCCGCGTGCGCGGCCGCGGCGGGGCCGGGGCCGCATCTTGGCCATTGCCGGGGTCGCGGCTGCCTCACTCGTCGCGATCATCCTCGCCTCGCGGCCGGGCCAGCCGCCTCCAAGCGTCCTTGTCCCCGAGGACCCCAAGCCCAAGCGCGTGATCGCGCCGCGCGACGACGATGGCGAGCCGCACAAGCCCTTGAAGCCCGTGACCGAGACCGTCGCGCGGCCCACGCCCCCCGCCAAGCCCAACCCTCCGCCCCCGCCACCCGAGGTCCGCGGGCCGTTCCACGGCGCGCTCAAGTCCCTGCCCGATGGGC
>VGYV01000753.1 GCA_016872855.1 Planctomycetota bacterium | reverse complement strand
GTCTACGGCGCCCGTCCCCTCCGCCGCGTCATCCAGTCCCGCATCGAGAACCCCCTCTCCCTCCGCCTCCTCGAAGGCGCCTACACCGAGGGCCAGACCATCAAGGTGGATGCAGACGGTCAAGGGTTCTCCTTCAGGTGAGGCGAGTTGGACTTCGGCCAAGGATGGGAGCCCGAGATGGCGGATCACATCCACGTCGTGCCAAACACACCCAGAGAACTGCCAGTATGCTATCTGTGCGGGCGGCCCATAGAGAAGCGTCCGGCAGACCCTGACTTTGCATTGTCGATGGACCACGTGCCGCCGAAGCAATTCTATCCCAAAGACATCAGGCTTCGCGTGCGCGGACAACTGACAAGGCAGCCAAGCCACCGCACGTGCAGTGGCGACTACAAGCTTGACGAGGAGTACTTCTACCATTCCATGTCCATTGTGGTGGAACAAGCTAATCCCGCAATATACCAAGCGATGTTCAGTGACCTCTCCCGACGCGCGGAGGCACCCCAGACACATGCAATCATCAAGAAGCTCTTGGGCAGTGCGAGCCCCGTTACCGCGGGCGGGGTGTATCTGCCGCCGGGAATGGCGCAGTTCGGGTTGGACGCGAAGAGAATCAACCGGGTCGCTCTTAAGGTTGCCCGTGGCCTTCTGTTCGCTGAGACCCGCCGGTATGTACCCCCGAAGAATATGGTAGGCTTTGACTCCAGCCTTGGTGAGGGCAACGATCCCGAGTTGTACCAGAGGATTCAGAAAGCCACAGCACCCAAGGGCGTGTACCCAAGTATCTTCGCGTACTGGTACTTGTATCTCCCGCCACAGAGGCTTCACTGGATGGCCACTTCCTACTGGGAATCCGTGTGGTTCTGCATGGCATTCTCGGACACCCAGAACCCGGGCGCCTGAGTAACGAGCGTAGATCCCTGGTGGCCATAGCGGTCCGTGGCATCAACGCCGAGGAAGAGCCAGGCACGAAGCAGAGCATGGCCCTCAGTTCTGGTGAACTACTCCGGAGCCCCGACAGGGGCGTACTATAGCAGCCCAGGGCGAAGCCCTGGGAAGCGACGACAGGGAAGGTCAGCCCTGACAGGGCGTACTATGTGGTCCCGGCGCGACATCCTGCCTACGGCGGCCAGTACGCCCCTACAGGGCTGAATTGGGCCGTGCGCCTTTCCCAGGGCTTCGCCCTGGGCTGCTATAGTACGCTCCGTTCGGAGCTTCGGAGCCGAAGGGAACTGCCAGGACTGGGGGCCATACTCCACGAAGCACGGCGCGTTGCGCTTGAGGTATGATTGGGATATACTGAACCGAGAAGGGGATTGTGGAGCGGCGTTACCACAGGACGACAGGAGGGCTGGCAGTGGTCGTGAACGAAGTGATCGGGCATAAACGGGAAGAAGTGCTCCGGATCGCGGCCCGCCACGGGGCACGCAACGTGCGCGTCTTTGGCTCCATGGCCCGGGGCGACGCGGGGCCGGATAGCGACGTGGATTTCCTCGTCGAGGCCGGGCCGGTGCACTCGTCCTGGTTCCCCGCAGGGCTCCTTGTGGACCTTGAGGACCTTCTGGGCCGAAAGGTCCATGTCCTCACCGAGGGCGCGCTGCATCCACGGTTGAAGAGCCGCATCCTTCAGGAGGCCATCCCCCTGTGAAGGATGATCGCGTCTACCTGGATCACATCCTGGAGTGCATCCGCCGCATCGAGGAAGACGTGCGGCCGGGGCGCGATGCGTTCATGGCCTCCCATACTCTCCAGGACGCGGTGCTGAGGAACCTGCACACACTGGCGGAGTCCACCCAACGGCTGTCGGCGGCCCTGAGGCAGGCGCACCCCGAGGTGGAGTGGCGGCGGATCGCCGCCTTCAGGAACGTGGTGGTCCACGACTACCTGGGCATTGACCTCGAGCGGATGTGGGAGATCACTCAGTCGGAAGTGCCCGGCCTCAAGCCGACGATTCAGACCATGCTGGCCGAACTGCGCGATGCTTCTGCGTCAGACGAGGCGCCGGAGCGGAAAGACGGCTGATGCCAAATGACACGCGACCCAATCGTGAAGGAGATCCATCGCGCGCGGGAGAAGATCTGGAAGGAGTGCGGCGACGACCCCAAGAGGTTCTTCGAGCGGCTGAAGGCTGCCGAGGCGAAGCACAAGGACCGAGTCGTCTCGCCCCGCAAGCGCGGCAAGGAGCTTGACCCTTCCCAGGAAGTGCGGTAACGTATTGTAGGAAAGCGAGCGCAGGAGCACCGGCGATGGGCGTGAACGAGTTGCTGGCTAGCAAACGCGGGGAAGTGCTCGACATCGCTGCGCGGCACGGTGCCCGCAACGTGCGCGTCTCCGGCTCCGTGGCCCTGGGCGACGCGGGGCCGGACAGCGACGTGGATTTCCTTGTCGAGGCCGGGCCGGTGCACTCATCCTGGTTCCCCGCGGGGCTCCTTGTGGACCTTGAGGACCTTCTGGGCCGAAGGGTCCATGTCCTCACCGAGGGCGCGCTGCATCCACGCCTGAGGAGTCGCATTCTCCGGGAGGCGGTCCCACTGTGAAAGATGATAGGGTACGGTGCATCGTAGCACGAGAGCGGCTGATCGCGTCTGAGTCGCCGTGGACCCAGCAGCGTTTCATCCCCTTGCCAAGCTGCCCTTGACCCCGCACACAACTGCCCATGTCCTTGAGGACGGGCGTCAGTGAGGAGAATCGTCAGTGAGAGGGACTCGTGTGGGCATAGTCGCCCTGTTCGGGCTGATGTGGGGCGCAGGCGCGCTTCCCTGCCGGGCGGCCGAGGGGCCGCGGGCCTGGGAGGATAATGAGCGGAAGTTCAAGAGCGATGACCCCAGCTTCAACATCCGCCGCTCCGAGCACTTCCGCATCCTCTGGGGCAAGGGGGCAGGGAAGAGGAAGGAGGAGAACGCCGACTTCGCCAGAGCCTCCGAGGAGCTGGCCCAGGGCAACCTCCAGATGCTCGAACAGCTCTGGCACAAGCTCCACGACCCGGCCCCGAGGGGCTTGGGCTTCCACGTCTCCGGCCGCTCCTGCAACCCGAAGCACGACGACGGCAGGTTCTACCGCACCAACCTGATGATGAACAACACGGGCATCTGGGCCGGCGGCGCCTGGGGCGCGTGCGATGAGTGGGGCTTCCCTCTCTTCGCTCTCCCGCCCTCCTATCTCCGCTTCGACCCGCCCTCCGGCGCGACCCCCCACGAATACGGCCACACCGTCCTCATCAACGCCGGCGGCTTCAATGAGACGCCCTACGACGGCATGTGGCACGAGGCCACGGCCAACTGGCTCCAGCTCCAGTTCAACAACAGCTATCCCGGCCCCGGCGGCGTCGGCACCCAGCCCTATCTCTCCGTGCCCCACGGACGCAACTACTACGACTGCTGGCAGCTCTGGGAGCACTTCCGCGAGGACCCGCGCTACGGCCCGGCCTTCATCAGCAAGGTCTGGACCCAGGCCCGCGGCGCGAAGAGCAAGGGCGCCGAATACCTCTTCGACGCGCTGGTTCGCCTCGACACCTCGGGCTCGCCCGACCCCTACAACGCGATCAAGGACGCGCTGGGCCGCATGGCGGCCCGGAGCGTGACGTGGGACTACGAACGCCAGCCCTTCTTCCAGAAGCAGAGCCCCCGCACGACGGACCCGCTCTCAGAAATCTATCGCCGCGCCTACACCGAGCTGGTGCCGCGCGGCGGCGACAAGGCCTGGTTCCGAGTCCCCTTCGCCCACGCGCCCATGCAAGGCGGCTACAACGTGGTGCCCATCGCCCTCAAGGGCAAGGCGGGCGGAAACTACCCCGTCACCGTGAACTTCAAGCCGCTCTGGGACCCCGCCCGCCGCTCGGACTGGCGGGCCACGCTCGTGGCCGTGAACGACAACGGCGAGCCGCGCTACAGCACGATGTGGAACGGC
>VGYV01000752.1 GCA_016872855.1 Planctomycetota bacterium | reverse complement strand
CGGCCACCCAGAGCCAGTACGGCTGGTCGGCGTTCACCGACGGCTACTACTTCAACGTCGTCCGCAGCCTGCCCATCATCAGCGGCCACGGCGGCTACCACGACTACGGCCCCGGCTACTTCAATCCCTCCTACTTCCTCGAAATGGCCCGCGCCCGCGACCTGGCCCGCCCTTGCTGGTATCTGCCCACCTGGTACGGCAACACCACGAGCGACGAGTTCCGCCTCGAACAATACCTCTCGTTCCAGACCAACATCCAGGGGATGATCTCGCCGCCCGACATTGACCCCTTCGAGCCGTCCAAGAAGCCGGCCGCCCAGGGCGTGGTCGAGTCCAACCAGCTCATGGCACGCCTCGGCACCATCTTCACCACCATGCCCGTCACCCGCCCCCCCGTGGCCATGCTCTACAGCCTCTCGCACATGATCAACGAACAGGTGAAGGACCGCTCGGTCAACTACGCCCACGGCGAGACCCACGGCCAGAACCTGCCGCTCACCTATCTGGCCGGCAAGCTCATTCAGCAGCAGTTCATGGTCGTCGTGGACGAGGACATCGCGGACGGCACGCTCGCCGCGAATCACAAGGCCGTTGTCCTCACCTCCATCAAGTATCTCGACCCGCCCGTCATCACCGCACTGGAGGAGTTCGCGGCCAAGGGCGGCCTGGTCCTCACTACCGCCGACTGCGCCGTGGGGATCAAGGGCGCCGTGGGCCTTGGCGTCAAGCCGGCGATGCCCGACGCCGCGATCATCAAGAAGCTGGCCGCCGAGAAGAACTGGGAAGCGATGCGGCCCTACCAGACCGTCGGCAAGTGGTTCCAGGGCGCCATGCCCCTCGCCAAGGCCATCAAGGATCAGCTCGACAAGGCCGGCATCGCGCCTGTCTTCGAGTGCCTCAACCCCTACGTCGCCGCCACACGCCACGCTGCAGGCGACATTGAGTACCTCTTTGCCGTCATGGCAGAATACGACTACGTGGCCAATCAGTACCTTTCCCTCACCCCCGCGGCGGCGACGATTGCCCTGCCTGACGACGGCCGCCCAGTTTACGACGCCGTGCGTGGCGGCGCCTTCGCCGAACTCAAGGGGGGCACCAGGGGCACCTTCCGCTTCGGCCCCGGCCAGATGCGCGTCTTCGCCCGCACGGCGCGGCCAATCGGCACGGTGAAGGCCCTCGCGCCCGTCCTCACGTGCGAGCCCTCGACTTCGCTCGGGCCAGGCCTCACGCTCCCCCAGGCGCCCATCCGCGTCGAGCTCGGCGCCACGCTCCTGGATACCAGGGGCTACACCCTCAGCGGTTCCGCTCCGCTACAGATACAGGTGATTGACCCTCTCGGCTCGACCCGCCATGAACGCTTCGTCGCCACGCGCCTGGGCACCGCCACCGTCACCCTGCCCCTGGCCGCGAATGACCCCGCCGGGCAGTGGAAGATCGTCGCCCGCGAGCTCCTCAGCGGGACGGAGGACTCCGTGGGCTTCGCCTACCAGCCGCTCAGCAGATGCGGGATGCTCGCGGGGGCGACCCACCGAGCGGTCTTCTTCGCGCCCGACTTCGACCGCGTCCACCGCTTCGCACGCGTGAATCGCACGGCCACCATCGTCACTGGCTCGGGCGAGTACAACAAGGCCGCCGCCGAGCGCCTCGCCCGAATCCTCGAGCCGTGGGACCTCCGCTGCAAGATCGTGGACGCCAAGGAGGTGAACAAGCCGCGCGAGTTGAAGCCCGAGGAGGCCGAGTGCTGGGTCGGCATCGAGTTCGGCCCCGCCAAGCCCGGCCGCGAGAACTCGCCCGCCAAGGCCGGCTTTGACATCGTCGGCCACGTCATCCTCCTCGGCACCCCCCAGGACAACCCCCTCATTGCCCATGTCGAGAGGATGAAGGTCCTGCCATATGCTGTGGGCGGGGCGTCTCTGCCCCGCGAAGATTTCCCCGGCCGCGGCCGCGGCTACATCGCCTGGCAGCGCGACATCATCGGCCACGGCCAGGAGAGCATCACCCTCATCGCCCACGACCCCGAGGGCATGGCCGAGGCCGTCGGCACCCTCTACGAAATGGTCGCGGGCATTCAGCCCCTCACGCCGTGGCGCATGCCCATCGCCCACTCCGTCTCCGCGGCCACCGCGGCGCCCGGCCTCCTGCCCGAACTGAAATCCGCCTGGGTCGCCGTCCTGCCCGACCGCGTGGACGCGATGAAGGCCCTCACGAACAGCATCCGCGTCCTGACCCACGACGACTCCCTGATCAACCTTGGCGCAGATGGCAAGTTCGTGAGCCGGAGCGACGTCGCCCCCGGCGAGCGCGAGAAGGTGGCCGCCGACCTGCGGCCCGACCCACAGAACGCCTCCCGCGACCTCCCGAAGGAGAACCTGCCCCAGGACCGCATCGTGAAGCTCATGGCCACGAAGCCGCCCGTCACCGCTGTGGGCTTCTGGGGCGGCACGCTCATCCTCTACGACGCCGCGGGCGCCCCGACGAGCCGCCAACAAATGCCGCAGGACATCACGGGTCTGGCCTGGCTGGGCGACACCCTGGCCGTGGGCCTGGCCGATGGCCGCGTGATGGCCCTGGCCGCGAAGTGAGGGCATTCTCCTGGCATGGCGTCCCCCCGGCCTTCGCCGGGGAGCCCTAACCTCCCGCAGGTTTGGAACCTGCGGGAGGTTGGGAGTTGAGTTGTCAAAGAACAAGTGCGGCGGCCCGACGCTACTGGCGTTGGCTATGCTTTGGCCGGCCGCCTCGGAGCGCGCTGCCTACGAGGGGACAAGGCCCGTGTTTGCGCGCGTCGGGCCTTCTCCCCTCCACCCTTACAAAGGCTTTCCCCCCCGAATTTATGCACCGGAGTTTTGTAAAGAATTGCAATGCGGCGCAACTCCCCTTCGGCACGACACTTACAGCGCGAGGAATTTTCGCCGGCCAGCCCCTGGCGGCGCACTCGGATGTCCACTTTCACGCCCCGGAACACAAGGGTAGAATAGAAGGCCAGGCGCCGCGACGCTTCTCCTCCGTGCACGGGGCCTCTGAGTGACAGGGTTCCTGGACAACCTGGTGCGCGAGCAGTACGCCATGGTGCTCTCGTTCTGCACGATGCTGATGGGCGACCGGGGGGAGGCGGAGGACCTCGCGCAGGAAGCCTTCCTGGTCGCGTGCCGGAGGGCCGAGGAGTTCGACGCGAGCCGGCCCGCCGGGCCATGGCTGCGGGGGATCGCCCGCAACCTGGCCCGCAACGCCGCCCGACGCGCCCGACCCGTCGCCCTCGTGGGCGATGCGACGCTCGAATGGCTCGAGGAAATCCACCAGCGCATCGAGTCGCGGCCCGGCGACCAGTGGGCCGACAAGCTGGAGGCCCTCGACGCCTGCCTGGCCGAGCTTGACGAGGCGGACCGCTCCGCCCTGGCGCTGCTCTACCACGAGCGGTGCAGCTATGAGGAGATCGGGGCGCGGCTGAAGACCAGCCTCGCCAACGTCAAGAAGCGCCTCTACCGCGCACGGCGTCGCCTCGCCGACTGCGTGCTGGACAAGCTCCGAGGTGGCCGATGAACGACGCCAGCCGACTGCCCGATGAGGTGGCTGAGGACCTGCTCGCGGGCGGCCCCGCCGAGGGGGACGCCGCCGCAGCGGCCCAGGCTCTCACGCAGAGCCGCAGAGCCGTCAGCGACTTCGCCGGCGCCCTGCTCATCCACGGCTTGCTCGCCGGCCGCGAGGCCGACCCGGAGAAGGCGCTGGCCGCCATCCGCCACCGGCTGGGCAAGCGGCCGCCGGCTCGGCGCTGGCTCCTTTGGACTGCTGCGGTGGCCGCCGCGCTCCTCATCGCCGTCGCCGGCAGCCTGTTGCTTCCCCCGTGGCGGACCATGGCGCCCTCCGGAGCGCACGTGGTCAGCGGCACACTGGAGGGCATCGAGCCCGGCAGCGCCGAGGT
>VGYV01000751.1 GCA_016872855.1 Planctomycetota bacterium | reverse complement strand
CCTCTCCCCCGAAGATGCCGTCCAGGAGGCCTTCGTCTGCCTGCTGGAGCCGGCGGGCAGCGGGGGGTACACGTATGAGGGCAACCTGGCGTCCTGGCTCATCACGATCGCCCTGAACAAGATGCGGCGCCCCGCGAAGGGGCCTCCCCCGGCCCCCTTACCCCCCGAGGACACCCTGGGGGAGCCGCCCCGCACGGACTCTCCGGAGCAGCCAGTGATGTTCGAGGAACTCGTGCTCGCGTGGCGAGAGCGCTTCGAGCTGGTGCTCACGTATTTCAAGGGGCCTAAACGCGGGCGAGTGCAAATCATGCGAGAGGAAATGCTCTATCAGGGTGCCGCGGGCGCAGGGGTCAGCGATGTGGACCTCGCCGCCGAGATCGAGCGGCGGGAGCCCATCGCTGGCGATGGGCGCGGTGTCCAGGTCACCTGTGCGGCCGTTGCGGTGGTGAAGCGGCGGTTGCTCCAGCGCCTGGAGGCCCTTCGCTACGTCCTGGACAAAGTGCCCGCAGGGGCGGAGGACGAGCCGGGGGACGTGTCGGTCTGCCTCTGGGTCGAGCGCCAGCACGGGGTGGCTGGACGTGACGTGACCACGTTGCGGCGGCTGGCTGGCCTGGCACGCGCGTCGGCCGGCGAGGGCACGCTGGCCTGGGCGCTCCTGGCCCGGCTGTTCGTGGACCTGCGGCGCCCGCCCGACGATGCCTGCCAAGCCGCCCAGCGGCTGCTCGCGGACCGGGCGGCGCTGTGGCCGCGTGGCCATGAGGCAGGGGCCACCCGCCTGAGCGCGGCGCGCGCCTGGATGGAGGACGCAACCAACGGGGCCGAGCTTGCCGAGGCCCGCAGGCGCGTGGAACGGCAGGGGCTCGGCTTCCTGGCCGCGCCGGCCTGGCTGCTTGTGGTCCTCCGATCCAGGGCCGGCGAGGAGGTGGCGGCTATCCTGCGTCCCGCAGCCAGGGAACTGGATGACCTGGCCTCCGTGGTCCGGCGCCTCGAAGCCCGCCGGCTGCCAGGCGAACCCCGGAGGGAGGTGAGCCGGTGAACACCCGCACGCCACACAACGGGCAGCCCGAGGGGGGACAGGGCCGGGACTGGGCCGCCGCAAGCAGGACGCTGGCCCGCTACCTTGCCGGCGGCGCCGTGGCCGCCGAGGAGATGCGGGAGGCCGTTCGCCTGCTTGCTGAGGGCGCGCCCGAGGTGCTGGAACGCTTGCGCGCCGCATTGCCGGGGGAACTCCCCGAGGCGGCTGAGGGCCTGCCCGCCGAGTGCGCTGACGTTGTGGAGTGCCTGCCCGACTACGCGGCCCTGGGCAGCCGCGCGCGGGAGAGGATGCCCAGCGTAGGCCGGCACCTCCTGTCGTGCGAGGCGTGCGCGCTCCACCTTGCCGCCCTCCGCGACGCCCTAGGCTGGCCGGAGGTGCTGAGCCCCGAGCAATTGGAAGCCGTGTTCCGGGCGTGCGGGCGGGTGTTGGGCGAGGATGGAGCGGAGCGCGCGGTGGGCCTCAGCGGGGACTTCGCCGGGCGGCTCCGGGCGGCCATGGCGCAGCCCGCGGCGGCCCGTGGCCGCATCCTGGCGGAGATCAAGGAGGCTTACGACCCGGCATACGTCGTCGCCGCGGGCGAGCCCGAGACCCCGGAGGGCAGGGTGGTCCACACCTCGCCCCTGTGGTTCACCCATCTTCTCGCGCCGCCAGCCATCCTTGCGTGGTCTACCGCATTGGACGGGCCGTGGCGCGTGCGGCTGTGGACGGTCGAGGAGGGCGACATCCTGGCCACGGAGACCGCTGTGGCTCACGTGAGCCTGCCCGTCGAGGCCATTCCTGCGGGCGGGAGTGTCCGCTGGGAGGTGCGGCCCATCGCGCCGGCGGCTGACCTGCCCCTCGTCCGCGGCATCTTCCGCGTCCTGCCGTCCGACGAGGCGGGCAAGCTGGCGGAGCTGCGTGGCGAGCCGACGCTCGACGGCGTGCTCGCCCTTGCGGACCTGTGCGGCGAGGCGAAGCTCTTCGACTCGCTGGTGGCCCGCCTGCGGGCGCTCGACCCCGCCGACGGGGCGACCGCCTTCGCCGTGGAGCGGGCGCTCGCCGCAGCCTTCGCCGCCGTGCACAGGGAGCTGGTGGCGAGGCGGCTCGGGGACCCCGAGGGCCTCTGGGCGGCCGCCCTCGCGCGGCGCCACGCCGATGCCGCCTATCGCATCCTGGGCGGCGAGGGCAGTTGACAGAGCCGAATGGGCCGGCTATTATCGGGTCTGCCGGGGAGACGGGCTTGGGCACCGCGAGCCCGCCCAGGGTCGAGGTTGGCCTCGGCAGGATGAGGGGGTACGCCATGAGCCACAAGTGGCAGCACGGGGTGTTCAGTTGCCTGGCGGCCGTCGTGGGCATGGTCCTCGCAGGGGGCACCACGGGCGCTGGGGCACAGGAGGAGGGGGCCGATGTCCAGCTCAACTGGGTGGCCGGCATGGGAAGGGGAGGGGCAACCATCGCGCGGCTGTCCGACAGGACAACGGCTGAACCCGCCAAGGCGACGTTCACGCGTCTGACTGCCGTGGTCTTTCCCCCCGGAAGACGGGAGGTCGTCTTCGTCGGCGAGGCCGTCGAGGGCGAGGCGCCCCTCGAACCCCAGGAGTTGCTCGACGTCCTGATCCTGGCCTTGCGCGCCCTGCGACGCGGGGAGGCGCCTGGGGTGGACATGCGCCCCGACGCGACGAAGCTGGACGGGGAGGGGCTGGTTCCCGAGGGGGCGCCAATGCGCGTGACGTACTTCGGGGGCATCGAGAACACCGTGCTGGGTCTGGCCGCGTTCGGGAGCGACCGGCTCCTGAAGTGCCTGGACTTCGACAAGGACAACGAGACACGGGAGTTGTTCGGGTGCAAAGTGGAGGGCTACCGCAGCGGGCTCGAGCTCGCCGCGGGGATGGACGGCGGCGTCGGCAGCAGGTGGCACCGCATCTGGATCGAGCACTCGCGCTCAGCCGTGCGCCGCAGCCCGGATGGGCGCACTTTCATCCCTGAGGCCGAGCTTCGAGTCGAGCCCAGGGCACAGGACCTCGTGGGCGGGGATTGGAAGGATGCCAAGCGCCCTGCGAGTCCCTCGGCCAGGGCCTTCACGGACCATCTCACCCGGAATTACGCTGCCTATGCTCGGGCATACCCGGTGCTGCGGAGGCTCTGGGAGTTCGCCAAGCTGGTCAGCGTGGCCGAGGCATTGCTGCCCCCGGAGCCGGGCAAGGCGGACCTGGCGCGCCCCGCACTCGACTGGGCGTGGGTGCTTTCGGAGTATCAGCCGCAACGGGTGCCTACCACGGCCAGCACGCCGGCCGCCCGCGCAACGCGCGAGATCAAGGATGGGGCTGGGAAGCCGATTGGAACGCTCCGCATGTCCGGGGGCGTGACCCTGAGGCCGAAGAACGCGTATCACGACGGCGACCGGCTAGCCGAGGCCATTGGCGCCGCCGCACTCGATGCGCTTCGGCGCGAACCGGCTCGTGGGAACTGGCCGGTGGCGGCGCAGGGGCGAGCCCTTCAGGCGGCCGGCTGCCCCATGCTCTCAGTGGAAACCGTCCGCCTTTGGCAGACTGACCTCACGGTCGGCGGCCTGGAGGCCGTCCGAGAGTTCCCCCTCCGCGACGCGCGCCCGGCCATCGGCGGCGGCTGGGCGCTGCGCGTGCCCAGCCTCACTGTCAGTCGAGAGACCGTCAAGCTCGACTCAGGCGACGTAGTGCCCAGGGAGATCCGCTTCCGCTTCGGCTCCAGGCAGGAGGTGTTTCTCGACCAACACTGGAAGTTCACGCCTCCCGGACAGATCACTGTCCGCAACTACCGGAACTTGGAGGGAACGGCTGGCCTGTTGTGCTACAAGAACTTCTGGTACTACGTCGAGGGCAAGTTGGAGTCCCTTTGGGCCGGCGGCAGCCCGCTTGGACGAGGACTGAGGCCGGGCGAGCGCGTGG
>VGYV01000750.1 GCA_016872855.1 Planctomycetota bacterium | reverse complement strand
TTTGTACATGTAGGGAAGAGAAGGTGCCGCGAGGGCAGTGGACGCGGGAGAGACGGCAGAGGTCGGGAACCAGTGGACAGTGGACAGTAGACAGCGGACAACGGACAGAGGGCGGTGGGCGGGGCGCCCCCCCCACGCCCCAGGTGCAGCGCGTGGCGCATGGTTGAGCCACTTTGAGCCACTTTGGGCTGGACCGCCCCGGACGGGCGAGGATCGCCAAACGGCGTTTGAGCCACATTGAGCCACATTGAGCCACATTGGAGGGGGGCCGAGGGGGAGAGTGAAACGGGGGGCGTGTGAGGGCCAAGCGCCCTTGACGCGGCGTAGGCGGGGGCATAAGATGGCAGGATGAGGCGGAATATTGAGCTGAAAGCGCGGTGCGAGGACCCGGCTCGCGCCGCCGCGGTCTGCGAACGGCTGGGGGCGCGGCGGGAGTGGGTGCGGCGGCAGGTGGACACGTACTTCGCGGTGCCTGATGGGCGGCTGAAGCTGCGGGTCGAGGCACCCGGCGAGGCAATGCTCGTGCGTTATCACAGGGACAACCGCGCGGCGGCACGGGAGAGCCTGTACGAGGTGACGCCGGTGTCGGACCCGGCGGCGATGCTCGCCGCACTGACGCGAGAGCACGGGGTCCGCTGCCAAGTGACGAAGGTGCGGACGCTGTACCTCATCGAGAACGTGCGGATTCATCTCGATGAGGTTGAGGAGCTTGGGTCGTTTGTGGAGTTCGAGGCGGTGATGGGGGAGGGGGGTTCGGACGCTGCGGCGCGGGAGCTGTTGCGGCGGCTTCAGTGGGAACTGGGCATTGCGGAGGGCGATCTGCTGGCGGGGTCGTACAGCGACTTGTTGGCGAGCTGCTCGTACGCTTGTAGTGCGGGCTTCAGCCCGTACCGTGAAGATACGGCCTGAAGGCCGCACTACGAACTGCAAGGGGCTGGGAATGCGGCATCGGCTGGTGGTGGTGACGGTGGTGGGGTTCTGGGCGGTGATGACGGCGTCGCTCGTGCGGCGGTGGCTGCTCGAGGTGAAGCCGGAGTTCATCCCCGGCACCTACCGCAGCGTGCTGACGGCGGACCGGCAGAACTACCAGTGCCGCATGGGCATCTACCTGCCCGGGCTGAAGGAGAAGGCGGGGTATACGGAGACGGTGTTCCTGTACTCCGAGGACGGGCGCTATCGGATCACGAACACCACACGGGTGGAGGCGAAGGTGCCCGGGGTGCTCGAGCGGCTGGCGCGATTCGCGCTCGACACGAACGTGGTGGTGGGGAAGGGGCACGCGCTGGAGCGGTTCTCGGTGACGCTCAGCTCGTCGGTGCTGAGCGCGGAGTGCCGTGGGGAGGTGGTGGGGGAGGAGCTGGTGCTGCGCGCCCGTGTGGATGGGGACGAGGAGGAGCAGGTTCGGCGGTGGCGGCTGCCGCCTGGGGGGATGGTGGCGAGCGGGCTGTCGCCGCTGCTGGCGCTGCCGCCGCTGCGGGTGGGGCTGCGGTGGACGACGCTGGTGCTGAACCCGCTGACGCTCGACGTGGAGGAGGTGGAGCTGCACGTCGTGCGGGTCGAGCCGCTCGAGTGGGGCGGGAGGACGTTGCACGCCCATGTGGTGGAGGTTCGCTCGGGGTTGGTGACGGCGAAGGCGTGGGTGTCGCCGGGCGGCGAGGTGCTGAGGGAGACGACGCTGTTTGGTGTGACGCTGGTGAAGGAGCCTGTGGCCGAGGAGGGCGCGCGGCCCGGCGGCGGGGTCAGCGGACGCCGGTGACGCGGCGGCTGCGGAGCCAGTTGTCCCACTGCTCGCGGGTGTTGTCGCCGAGCTTGACCTGGGCGCCGGCCTGTGTGAGGCGCAGGAGGGCGTGGTGGGCGGCGGAGCGGACGCTTCGGGCCTCGGCATTGTCGGTCAACTCGACCAGGCGGGGAATGGCCTCTTGAGTGCCGAAGGTGCCCATGCACGTGGCCAGGGCCTCCTTGACCGCGTCGGCGCGGCTGAGGTCTTTGAGCATCTCAGTGAGCTTGGGGAGGGAGCGACGGTCGACCTCGTGGGTGAGGACTTCGATGGCCAGGGCCTGGGTGGCCGAGCTGGGGTTGTCGAGCGCGCGCACCACGGTCTCGTAGTCGCGCTCGGCGTTGTAGGCCGACAGGATGTGGCGCTTGAGGATGGCCTGCCGAGCGGGGCCGGCGCGGCGGTACTCGCGCATCAGCCTGCTGAGGTCGCCGGTCGCAAGGTCGGCGAAGAGCAGATCGTACCCATAGTAGCACCCGGCGGCCAGGATCGCCAGGACCGCGAGGGTCTTGAAGTTGAGGTTCAGGTTCATGGCGCGCTGCTTCTCCGGCTAAGGACACCGCCTTTGTCTATAGTATAGCTCATTCCCGCCCCGTATCAAAGCGGGTTCGCAAGGTGCCGAGCGTGAGGTACGTGAAGCCGATCAACATACTGGACGAGCGTCCGCACCGTCCCGAGCGGCTGGCGCTGTATGATGCCCTGTGCGACATCTTCGTGGCTGTGGGCCACGGGGCCCTGCCGCCCGTGGCCGACTATGGGGCCTGGCGGCATCCCGCGTGCATGGACGACCGGGGCTACCTGGTGCCCTACCTGAGTGTGAAGTGGTACGTGGAGCACGCGCGGGACGCAAGCCGGCAGCGCGTGAACGCGCAGACGGTGCTCGCCGCGTTCCGCGACGAGCCGTGGCGCCACAAGGACTTGTTGGGCGACCACTATGATGTCCTGCTCGTTGACCAGCCGCTGTTCGACCCCGCCGAGGAGGAGTACTCCGGGTTGGTCGGCACGCCGGGGTCCGCCCTCGTCGGCGTGGCCGCCGTGATCTCGACGTGCGCCGCCGAGGCCCTGGACCGCATCGCTTACAGCCTGCTGAAGACCCTCGCCCTGCGCGAGATGGCGCACATGTTCGGCGCGCCCGCCATGCGCGGAGAGAGCCTGGAGCTCACGCCCCGGCTCGCCTGCACCAATCCCTGCATTCTCAGCCCCTGCGTACACGTGCGGGAGGACCTCGACCGCCTGACCGACCTGCGCCTGGCCGGCCCGGCCTTCTGCGACCTGTGCCTGGCCGACCTGCGCGCCAACCTGGCCGCTGAGGAAGAAGGCTGAGCCGCCTCACGGGAGCTGGCACATTGCCTCGGCGGCGAAGCTCTTGTCCACGCGCACCACGCGGTGGTTCAGGCAGTCGCCCACGTAGATGAAGCGATCGCTTGCGCCGGCGGCGACTGGCCAGCCGAGGGGGACCTCGGGCTTCGGCTCGCGGCTCTTCGGCCCCTGGGCATCGAAGTTGCCGTAATGCCCGAAGCGGACGATCTCGTTCCCAGCGTTGTCGCGGACGGAGACGGAGAAGGTGATGGCGTTGGGGATGTAGAGGCGGCCGAAGGGGTCCACGTCGAACCGCGGCTTGGTGCAGGCGCAGGCGCCATCGCAGCGCCAGCGGCTGATCGGCCCGCAGCCGGGGTAGAGGGCCAGGACGCCGCTGAAGCCCATGATAGCATCCTCTGCCTTTGAGCGCTCGCCGCCCTTGGGGCCGAACTTGAGGATGGTGCCGACGGCCTGGCGCCAGGCCTCGTCCTTCTCGTAGCCGCGGGGCGGGGTGAAGCCCTTCGGGAGGCCCGCCTGGACGAGGTAGAGGTTCCCCGCGAGGTCAACGCGGATGCTGCCGCCGTAGCCGGAGACGCCTGTGATGAGGGCTGGGAACTCCTGCTTCTTTCCCTCCTCGCCCGTGGCGGCCCGGCGTTCGGCCGGGAGGAGCTGGCCGGCGGCGTCGTAGGCCATCACGTGGCAGTCGTCGGTGCCCCAGGTGGCGAAGACGCGGCCGCGGGCATCGACGTCCAGCCCGCACACGCTGCACCCGCGGCCGGCTCGCCCGTAGAGCGAGCCGTAGGTGTGCTTGCCCGTAGCCTCGAGGGGCGCTGGCTCGAGGTCGCGGGTGTAGCGGACGACCGGGCCTGAG
>VGYV01000749.1 GCA_016872855.1 Planctomycetota bacterium | reverse complement strand
TGGAACTCGTATTCGATGTCCACGCAGGCCTTGGCGTAGTGGGCCAGCTCGTTGGCCTCGTGGGGCCGCAGGCGGAGCTTCGAGGCGCGGATGCCCAGGTCGGTGTACCACTCGAACCGCTCGGTCTTCCAGTGCTCGAACCACTGCTCGTCTGTGCCGGGTTTCACGAAGTACTCGATCTCCATCTGCTCGAACTCGCGGGTGCGGAAGATGAAGTTGCCCGGCGTGATTTCGTTTCGGAAGCTCTTGCCGATCTGAGCGATGCCGAAGGGCGGCTTGAGGCGGGCCGAGGCCATCACGTTCTCGAAGTTCACGAAGATGCCCTGCGCCGTCTCCGGCCGCAGAAACACCACGGCCGCGGCCTCCTCGACCGGCCCCATGAAGGTCTTGAACATCAGGTTGAACTGGCGTGCCTCGGTCAGCTCGCCACCGCACTCGGGGCAGCGCTTGGGGGCTGTAGCGGCAAGCGTCCCGCTTGCCGAGCCCGCAAGCGGGACGCTTGTGGCTACCGTGATGTGGTCGGCGCGGAAGCGCTTCTTGCAGACCTTACAGTCCACCAGCGGGTCGGTGAAGCCCGCCACGTGGCCCGAGGCCTCCCACACCCGCGGGTGCATCAGGATCGAGGCGTCAATCCCCACCACGTCCTCGCGATCGCGCACCACCGCGTTCCACCAGGCCTCCTTCACGTTCCGCTTCAGCTCCGAGCCGAGCGGCCCATAGTCCCAACAGCTATTCAGTCCGCCGTAGATTTCGCTCGATTGGAAGATGAACCCGCGCCGCTTGCACAGCGACACGATCTTCTCCATCACATCCTGCTCGTTCTTCGCATTCGCCATCCCAAGCTCCTGGAGAGACCCTCGTAGTCCCAGAGAAGCACGCATTTTACCACGAATCGCCTGTTCGGCCAAACGGGATGGGGCAGTTGAACTCGTTCGCGCTGGCAAGGCGCTTCAGTTGTGGTCGGCATGCCAAAACTCGTTTGGGCGCGGCTGTCCCGACGAAACACCCTCGGACTCATGCACCGGATCTCTCGGCCAGGACACTAGATAGCTCGCCACGATTCCCGGTCGTTCCATCACTGGGCACACTGGCGCTCTTGTAGCGGCAAGCGTCCCGCTTGCCAGCCGATGGCCCCGGGACGGTCCACAAGCGGGACGCTTGTGGCTATAACGACCGGGAATCGTGGCGAGCCATTTAGGGGTCAGGCGCTCCTCCCCCAGGCGCGCACCCCGCGCTACGCCCAATCGCCCAACCTCTCGCCCACGGCCTCAGCCGCGCGGTGGAGGGCCTCGCGGTGGCGGGCTGACCTGGCGCCCGTGAGTTCACGCCATTTGGGCGGTAGCCCCTATTCGAGGGCCGCGCGGCGCACGTTGCTTCTGGAGAGGTCAATGAGTGCTCGCGACCTGCGACTCCGGGGCACTGCCAGCCGAAACGGCGAGCCACGGACTCGACGGCGCACAGTGGCTCTTTGAAAGAATCCACAAAGGACGCTACTATAGAGTGGACGAATGGCCGCCGTGGGCCGGGATTCGAAGTCTGGGCATCCTCTTTCTCCAGAGCACCCGCCTGAAGCTGAAAGAGGGCCGAACCTACTGAGGGCAGACAGGACACGAGCGCGGAGCGCCCGGCGCGCACGCGTGGAGGGCAGGGCCGCTGTGGCCAGAGCTGAGCCAAGGCCGGGGGAAGCGAGAGCGGAGAATGGCACGAGAAGCCCAGTCTAGCACACCGCCGACCACACCCCGCACGGCACCGGCACGTCAAGCGTCCGGCCGGGATAATCCAACATTCTCGAGAATGTCGGACTATCGCGTGTAGCTGCCGCTGCTTGTTTGCAGGGGGAATCGTGATGGAGAAGAGGGCACTGTCCGACCGCGAGCTGGAGCGCATTGTGAAGGGATTCGCCAATCATCGGCGGATCCAGATAATGCGGCTACTTGAGGAACGGCCGGACCTGTCGCTCGGCCAGGTCTGCGCGTCGCTGCGCATCGGGCTCAAGACCGGGTGCGAGCACGTCCGGCGGCTCGCCATCCCCGGCCTGGTGGCGAAGCGCGACCACGGGCGCTCCGTCCGCATCTGTCTGACGCCTCTGGCGCGCGATGTTCTCACATTCTTAAGAAAGTTGGAGTGACGACATGGCTCCCCCCGCAACTCCGGATGAGTCGAACCCAGGGCGAGAAGAGCACTCGCCGGCCGGGGAGCTCAGGACCATGGAGCCCAGTGCGGCCGGCCATGGCCAACCGACGGCAGGTTGCTCGCCGGGCGACCCTGAAGCCCCGCGAGCAGCAGAGCTGTTCGTCGCCGCTGCAATGATCAGCATTGTCGCCGGCCTCGTGCTCTGGGGGGCGCTGACGCAGGAGCAGGAGGCGCCGCTCGACGTGGGCACGGTCTCCATCGTCCAGGCGCTCGACCCTGAGGCCGTGCCGTCGGGCGCTTTCGGAACCGTCGTGGGTACGCCCGACCCGTCCCGCGTCGCGCCTCTTTACGGCATGGGGCCGGGGCGGGAGCAGGATGTGTTGCTGGTCTTCCGCGACGCGCCTCGCCTGGTGCTTCACCTCCGCGCGAAACACCCCCTCGCCCAGGCCGCCTACCGCCACCCGCCGATGGCGAAGGACCGGCCCGTAGCCGCCGGCGAGTTTGAGGAGGCGTGGCGCCTCAGCGGGCGCTTCTGTGACGCCGACAAGTACAGCGACCCCAACCTCGGCAGCGCCGGCGTGTCCATCCAGCAGTTCGCCGTCGAGCGGCTGGGCGTGGCCCAGGGCGAATCGGTGCGCGTCTTGGCCGTCGGCGTGACCCCGGCCGAGGTTGCCCGCGCGGCGCAGACCGCGGTGTTCTTTGGCGTCGGGATGACACTTGTCGCCATTGTCCTCTGGGCGCTGGCCATCCACGGCGTGGTCCGCAGACGCAAGGAGGCAGGAACGTAGCCGCAACCGTCCCGGTTGCGGTCGGCAAGCGGGACGCTTGCCGCTACATCAGCGAGGTGAGAAGTGAGACAAGACATCAGCGCGGATACCGTCACGGGGACCTTCTCGATTGTGGCCGTTGACCCGCGGGCGGGCGAGTGTGGGGCGGCCGTGGCGAGCAAGTACCCGGCCGTGGGCCGCGTGGTGCCCTACGTGCGGGCGGGCGTGGGCGCCTTCTGCACCCAACACCACGCCGAGCCTGCCTGGGGCGAGAAGGCCCTCGACCTCCTCGCCCTCGGCAAGCTGCCAGAAGAGGTCCTCGGCATCCTGCTGCGCGACGACCCGAAGCCCGGCAAGCGCCAGCTCGGCATCATTGACATGAAGGGCCGCGCGGCCAACCGCAATTGCTGGGACGCCGACCCCTCGGGCGTCTGGTGGGGTTCGATGGCGGGACGCAACTACGCCTGCCAAGGCAACACCCTCGCCGGCCGCGAGGTCATCACCGAAATGGCGCGGGCATTCGAGGAAACGGACGGCCCCCTTGCCGGCCGCCTCATCGCGTCCCTCGTCGCGGCCGACCAGGTTGGCGGCGACCACCGCGGCCGCCTTGCCGCCGGCATTCGCGTCGCCAAGCTGGGCGTCCCCGGCTACTCGCTCGAACTCCAGGTGGACAAGAGCGACGACGCGGTGAACGACCTCGCCCGGCTGTACCAGAAAGCCGTTTCACCACAGAGGGCACAGAGGACACAGAGGCAAGACACAGAGGAGGATGAGGCAAAATGATTGATGGCAAAATGATAAGACAAGATACGATCCGGGTCTGAATCATTTTGCCCGCAATGATTTTGCCTTCCCTCTTGTCTCTTCCCTCGGTGCCGGTGTTTCGTCCAAGGTAAGGGATTCCACGATGATGCCGCCGCTTCGCCGCTCTTCTCAGAGTTGTTTCTCTGTGTTCTCTGTGTCCTCTGTGGTGAGCCTTCTTCTCTTCCCCCCCGCCCTCGCCGCCGAGCCGCTGGCGACCTTCGAGTGCGTCGAGCGGTTGGG
>VGYV01000748.1 GCA_016872855.1 Planctomycetota bacterium | reverse complement strand
ATGCGATTCCGAGCCGCGCGCCCAGTTAGCGGTACCTGCGTGCCCGGAGGCACCTCAACGCACCCTCCGCTCTTGCACTCTTTGGGGTAATGCGCTTGATTAGGGCCTAGTATAATCGCGCTGGCGCGTTTTTCCAGGCGGCTTGTGCTCCCCTGCCGGCCCAGCGAGCTCGTGGACAGATGGCACGGACATACACGGACGGACACGGACGCATCAAGCGAGCGGGCCGCCCGTCCGTGTTCGTCTGTGTCTGTCCGTGTGAGTGAGTAAGGGGAAACAGCAATGCAGGAGAAGCTGGCGATCGGCATCTACGGCGCCAACGGCCATCAGATCCACTACCACATCGAGAACCACCCGCACGCCCGTCTGGCGGCCACGGCGGCGTTCCCACGCGAGGCGCTGCCCCCAGGGCTGAAAGGCGACGCGGCCATACGGCACTACGCCACGCTCGATGAGTTGCTGGCCGACCGGACGGTGGAGCTTGTCTCGCTGTGCTCGCCGCGGCGGCGGGACCAGGCGGCCGAGGCCATACGCTGCATGGAGGCCGGCAAACATGTCTATGCCGAGAAGCCGTGCGCGATGGCGGAGGAGGACCTGGACGCGATCATCGCGGCGGCAGGCAGAACGGGACGGCGGTTCCACGAGATGGCCGGCACGGCCTTTGAGCAGCCCTATCTGGCGATCCGGGAGATTGTGGCCGCAGGCACCATCGGCACGGTCGTGCAGGTCTTTGCCCAGAAATCGTATCCCTACCACGACCGCCGGCCGCAGGACGAGGACATTGACGGCGGGATCATCGGCCAGGCGAGCATCCACGCCCTCCGCTTCGTCGAGCACGTGGCGGGGCAGCGGATCGCCGACATCCAGGCCGTCGAGACAACCCTGGGCAACCCCGTGGCGGGCGGCGGCCTGCGGATGGCGACCTCGCTGATGATGACGTTGGAGAATGGCGGCGTCGCAAGCGTCGTCGCCAACTACCTCAACCCCAAGGGCTTTGGCCGCTGGGGCAACGAGCACCTCCGTATCTTCGGCACCCGCGGCTTCGTCGAGGCCACCGATAGCGGCACTCGCACCCGCCTTCTTGTGGGCGACAGGGACCTGGGGCCGATTGACACGTCGGCCCCAAGCCGCGAGTACTTCGACATGCTCGTCGCGTCGCTCCTCGGCCTGGGCGAGATGCCGTTCTCGATGGAGGAAGAGCTGCATCCAACGAGGATGACCATTCGGGCGAAGCAATCCGTAATCCGTAATTCGTAATCCGTAACCAGACAAAGAGAAGACCCGTCTCTTCAGGTTTCCCGTTCTTCTCTGGTTACGGATTACGGATTACGCATTACGGATTCTCTCAGGAGGAACCCAGCAATTAGCCCTTCGCGCTGTCTCACCATCGCCACCTGCCAGTTCCCTGTGAGCGCGGACATTCGCGCGAACGGGGCGTTCATCCGCCGCCAGATGCGCGAGGCCGCGCGGCGGGGGGCCGACATCGCGCACTTCTCCGAAGCTGCACTCTCGGGCTACGCCGGCTCGCAGTTCGACAGCTTCCGTAGCTATCCGTGGGACGAGTTGGCCGATGAGACCCGCCGCGCCCGGGAGTTGGCGGCGGAACTAAGGCTCTGGACGATCCTCGGAACCGCGCACCCGCAAGAGCGCGGCAAGCCGCTCAACAGCCTCTACCTCATCGCCCCGACGGGCCGTATCGTGAAGCGCTATGACAAGTGCTTCTTGATGCCGCACGACCGCAAGCACTACGCCGCCGGCCACCGCCTTGTGACCCACACGCTCAACGGGGCGAAGTTCGGCCTGCTTGTCTGCTTCGACTTCCGCTTCCCCGAAATCTGGCGCGAATACCTCAAGCGCCGCTGCCGCCTGGTCTTCCTGTCCTCGTACCTGGCCTCGCCGAAGCGCAACCGCGTGATGGAGTCGGTCGCGCCCGCCACGATGGCCACGCGGGCCTCCGAGAACTTCTTCTGGCTTGTGGCTAACAACACGAGCGGCGAGAAGCCTTGGAGCACGAGCCGCGTGATTCGTCCCGATGGCAGCGCGGCGCTCGAAGCGCCGCCGGGGCGGCCGGCCGTCCTCACCTTCACGATTGACTTGGCCGGTGATGCGGCGCGGTGATGCGGCGCTCTACAACCCCATCGGTTCACAGGCCATGCGCGTGGCGCGGGGCGAGCGCCCGTGGCTGTCGTAGCGGCAAGCATCCCGCTTGCCGACCGCAACCGGGACGGTTGCGGCTACGTAGTTTCTGTTGCGGAAAGCCAGGACTGCCTGAAGGCAGGACTCCAAACGGGTTTCTGCCCTGTTCGGAGTCCTGGCTTCAGCCAGTCTTCGCTTTCCGCAACGGAAACTACTTTGTTGCGGCTCTGCGCTTCAGCCTTCGGCTCTGAGACCGAACCCTTCTCAGGAAGCCATCGGCCAGCACGGCCTTCTCCCCGGCCAAGTCGAGGACCTCGTTGAGCAGGCGGGCGCCTAGGGCGCGGGGATAGGCATTGGCCAGCTCGCGGGCCGCGCGAAGGGTGTTCACCACCTCGCGGTGCTCCGCGATGAGCTTGTCGCCCACGGCCACGATGGGCGCAACGTCGGTCGCAACGTCCGCGACCGATGACCAGTCGAGCCAGGCACGAGTGAGATCGGCGCGGTGAATGAGCGCCTTCATCACAGCGTCGAAGCGTTGGGCAACCGCGGGGTCGGCGCCGCGTGGAAAGACGCTCTTGTCGGGGTCGAGGTGCGGCTGGGCGGAGTGGTCGTTGCGCCACTTGTCGCGCTCGCGCTTCTTTCGGAAGTCGGGCACGTCGAAGGGCCGGCCGTTCTCCACGGCGGAACGGTAGGCCAGAATGCCGGGGATCGTGCAGTCGGCGGAGCGGTAGACGTCGAAGAAGGCTGGCTCCCCCGTGAGGATTTCGCGGGCGAAGAAGTAAAGGACGTAGAAGTCGCCGCCGCCGTGGCCCATGCTGCGGGCCAGCTCAGCTAGCCGGTCGCCCTTCGGCTCGATGCGGATGCGGGGCGACTCCCCTCCCCCGCCGAGCCGCAGGAACATCCCGCCCATCCGCCAGTCAATCTCGATTGCGCCCCGCGTGCCCCACAGCCGATAGGCGTAGCTGTCGTTCGTCGTCGAGCCCATCAGGTTCCGCACGATCCCGCCGTTGTCCATTGTGATGAGCGAGGGGGCGATCCCGCCCATCCCGTCCGGCCCCTTCTCCGGGTAGCCCGGCAGGTGCACGGGGCTGGGCAGCGACACGACCCGCGTCGGCCTCGTGCCGGTGATGACCATCACGGGGCCGAGCGAATGCGTGTTGTAGTAGTGGAAGTTGAGCCACGAGCGCCAGTTGTGCAGCCGGTCGCCTGGCATCACCGGCACCCCGTCAATGTAGGTGTAGACCAGCGTGCGGCAGTTGTGGACGTAGTTGCACTCGGCGTACATGAAGTCCCCGAACAGCCCCTCCGCCCACTTGCGCGCGCACCAGGCATGGTTCGGGTTCCACGGGTAGTTCTCGGTCATGTTGTAGACCAGGCCGCTGCGCTCGACTGCTTCGACCAGTTGGACCCCCTCGGCCATCGTGTGGAAGGCCGTGACCTCGGAGAGCACGTGCTTGCCCGCCTGGAGCGCCGCGAGGGCGTCGCCCGCGTGGGCCGGGCAGAAGGTCGAGACGAGCACGGCGTCCATATCGTGGTTCAGGAAGTCCTCGGCCTTGTCGGTCACGAACGCTTCGGGCACAAGCTCGGCGAAGCGCCGCCGCATGTGCTCGTTGAAATCGCAGCCCGCCACCACATCAACGTTCAGGTCGTGGCACGCCTTGAAGAACGACAGCCCCCGTCCCAGCCCCCAGATGCCCAGGCGGATGCGCCTGTCCGTCTTGAAGATTCGCTGCTTCCTTGCCGTGGCCATCGGGTCCGCTCCTCGCCTCCCCTGTGCCTCCCGCGGAGGCACTCTACCAGAGCCGCCCCCCGCGCACAAGCCCCGTCGCCCCTC
>VGYV01000747.1 GCA_016872855.1 Planctomycetota bacterium | reverse complement strand
GGAAGCTGACACCACCCGCGTGGACTGCGGAAACGAGCACACCGAGGAGCGTCACGAAGGCTCTCATAGAGTAATGTCCCTGCGACAGAAGACGATGAGGGAGATGGCGAGGGAGACGGCGATGTACCCCGCGGAGATGGCGACGCCCGTGAGCGCATCGTCCCATCGTGGCAGCGTGCCGCCGCTGGCCTCGAGCATCAGGGTCGAGATGCGGCTGATCGGGTAGTTGTAGGCGAAGGGGCCGAGGTGGTGCTGAACGACGGGGATGAACTTGCTGACCTCAAGAGACATGAAGATGCCCACCGACAGGCCGACCGCCAGGCCCGTGGAGTCCACGAGGGTGCCGATGAGGAAGCCGACGCTGACCGCGGCGAGGACGGGGACGATGAGGAGGAGGAAGCCGAAGAGAATCTCCCCTATGACCACGCCCTTGGCCAAGAGCACGGCCCAGCCATAGGCTGGGTGGTACTTAAGAACGTCGCCATAGGATGGGAATCCCCCTGCGGGGGCGCCCTCGGGCTGCCACTCGGACGCGGCCGAGGGGTCCTGAACGGTGCCACCGACGACATAGGAGGCAAGACCCGCGACGAGGACGATGGCGACCGTGGCGACGATGAGCGAGAGAATCTTCGCGGCGGCCAGCTCGATGCGGCGGAGAGGGCGGGCGAGGACCGTGTTGAGCGTCCGGCCCGTGGCCTCGGTGGACATGGCCATGGCGCCCAGCGCCACGAGGAGGATGATGCCGACCTGGAGGCCATAGGTGCCGCTCGTGACCCACAGGCTGTAGTTGGAGAAGCCACGCGTCCCCATGTCGCGTGTGAACGCCTTGGCGGCGATGGCAAGCCCTGTGGTGACGACGAGCGTGAGGATGAGCGCGGCGGGGAAGAGCTTGTGCGAGAGGAGCTTGCGGAGCTCCACCCAGGTGAGGCGGGCGGTCCGCCGAAGGCTGCCGAGGACAGGGATGGGGCGGCGCGAGCCTGGGGGCTTCATTGCTCTTTCGTCAGCTCCATGAACAGGGTGCGCAGGCTCTTGAGCTGTGGGGAAAGCTCCTCGAGCGCAACGCCGCCTTTGACCAACAGCTCCGCGATCTGGCGGGCATCCTCCTGCCGCGTGGTTATGAGGAGGCGGTTATTCTCGCCCGCGACGCCGTGAACCCAGGGGCGGCCTTCGAGGAGAAGGCGTGCCTTCGCGGGGTCCGACACGACGATGCGGTAGGTGCGCAGCTCCTCGGCCAGGAGCGACCGGACTTCGCCGCACACGAGTAGTCGGCCTTCCTTGATGATTGCTGCGCGGTTGCAGATTTCCTCGACCTCGTCGAGGAGGTGGCTGGAGATGAAGATGGTGATCCGCTCCTCCCTTGCCAGGCCGCGAAGCAGGTGCAGGAACTCGCCTTTCCCCTCGGGGTCGAGGCCGGTCGTCGGCTCGTCGAGGATCAGGAGCGGCGGGCGCGTGAGCAGGGCCTGGGCGATGGCGAGCCGCTGGAGCATGCCGTGGGAGTAGGTCTTGACCTTCTTGAAGCAGGCCTTCTGGAGGCCGACGGCCTCGATCACCTCGTCAATGCGGCCCTTGGGCACGCCGCCCGCGACCTGCGCGAGAAGGGCCAGATTCTTGCGGCCCGACAGGTGCCGGTAGAAGGCGGGGATGTCCACCATCGCGCCGATCTGCGCGATGGCTTCGAGGAAGTTGCGGCGGGCGTCTATCCCGTTCACCTCGATGCGGCCGCTCGTGGGCCGCACGAGGCCCACGATCATCCGCATCGTCGTCGTCTTCCCCGCCCCGTTCGGCCCGAGGAACCCGAACACGTCGCCCTCATTCACCTCGATGCTCAGCCGGTCCACGGCCGTGAAGCGCCCGAAGCGCTTCGTGAGGTCGCGGGTTCGCAGCACAGCGTTCGCCACCGTCATCCATCCTTCCAGCGGTCGTGAGCGCTACGTCGCCACAAGTTTCCGGAGCGCCTCAACAAGCCCTGCGAAGCGGGGGCACCGACGTGTGATGGCCGCCAGGTGGTCCTCGGTAACGGGGGCGAAGAAACTGCGGCTGTCGTCCACGTCATTGTAGTTTCGCCCTGCAAAGTGGCGGAAGAGAAACCGGACAATCGTCTTGGGATACTTCAGGAGGTTCTGCTCCTCCGGGCGGCTGTGGTTATAGTGCTTCGTGATGTTGGCAGTGGTTCCCAGGTAGGAACTCAGGCGCTCGGAAGACGCCAGGTAGAGTACCTCGAAGTCATGACAGAAGGGGTGTGGGTGGAACCGCTCAATGGCCTGGTTGACGCGGTTGGGGGCCAGGCGTGCGCCCAATTCACGCTTCACTTCCCGCGTCAACACGGCCTGAAGTTCCGCACAATCCCTGTATGCCAAGCGGGTGTTCTCGTACGACGCATTCGGCGCGACATCGGGGCAGGCGAACACGTGGTCGTCGAGCCGCTTCGCCAGGATGGCGGCCGCAGCCTTCCCGACCCTTGGGAGGAACTTCGCGCCGTGCAGAGGCAGGGGGCGCCTCAATCGGCGCGATGTGTAGAGCCCCTTGAGCAGTTGAGGCAGCGCGTGGACTTCCGTATCTCCCTCAACGAGAATGTAAATCGTCATCCCAGCTCATCCATCTCGCCGGAGATCATCGCGTCGCGGAGGCGCTCGCGGTCCACCTGACGCTCGCCGGCCACCTCCTCTGTGAGAAGGTCGGCCAGGATGTCGTGGTCCTTGGGCCACACGATCTGGGCCTCGCCGTCCCGCTTCCGCATCACCGCGATGCTCTCCAGAGGCATGCCATAGAGGAGGTCGGGAGAATGGGTGAGCACAATCACCTGGCTCCTCTGCGCCGCGCGCTGCAAGAGACCGCCGACCAGCGGCAGCAGCTTCGGGTGCAGCCCAATCTCCGGCTCGTCAATGCAGATCAAGGTTGGCGGGTGCGGGCTGAGGCAGACCACACCAAGGATGAGCAGGCGCAGGACGCCGTCGGAAAGGTCCGCAGCGGAGAGGATCGCGCTGACATCGCGCTCGCGCCACTGGATGCCCGCATATCTGGTGCCCGGCACCGGCATGGGTGTCAGCGCAACAAACTCCGGGACGGCAGAACTGAGGAAGCTCTGGAGTTCCGCCCATTGTTCGCGGAACTCCAGATTGGTCGCCATAGTGAGAAGCACAGATGCGAGGTTACTGCCCGTTGCGTCGAGCACGAACTCGCCCGCTATCGGGGCAGCCTGACGCAGTTGGGCAACTCGGGTGACTTGCGGGTCCACATGGAAGCGCCACCCCAGGATCGCGTCCCGTACAGCGAAGCTGCGCTGTAAGTGGGAGTCGGTCGCATGACTCAGCAAGGGTTCGTTGGGCCGAAGGTGCGGCCAGAGCGAGGAACTGCCTCCTTCGGCGATCTGTCCGTTCCCCGCGGACCGGACAAGCGGCTTCGCAGCGCCCATATGCAACTCGTACTCCTCGATGAGGCGCTGTCCCTTCGGGTCGTCCCTGTTCGCGTGGCGGGGGCGGGATAGCTCCTCTGCGACGATCTGTGGAGGCGCTGCCCCCCTGATCTGGATGCTGTAGTCGTAGAGCGCACTTGTGGCCCCTCCGCCCCACGGCAGGTTGAGGGTCAGCCCGCAACTCATCGCCTCGCCCGCACTTGGGTGAAATGGCTTGCCGAGCGCCGGCGCTGCCTCAAGACCTGGGGGAAGCAATGGTCCGACCGCGCAAGTGTGGATGATGCGCAGAAGCTCGACGAAGCTTGACTTGCCGGTGGCGTTGGCGCCGATGATGACGTTGATGCCGGGCTGGAGCTTCGTCTCGAAGTCCTTGAAGAGGCGGTAGCCCCTCACGCGGATGTGCTCGATCATGGGCCGTCCCCGATTGCGCAAAGCCCCGGGGCAAAGATGGCCGCGCGAGACGTAGCCGCAAGCGTCCCGCTTGCGGTTGCCGCCAGCCTTCGACAAGCGGGACGCTTGTCGCTACGAGAATCCGTAACGCGAGCCATTCAGTACGCCTTCGCGA
>VGYV01000746.1 GCA_016872855.1 Planctomycetota bacterium | reverse complement strand
CGGCCGCCTCACCGTAGGCGAGCCGATCCTCGTCTCGAAGCAGTGCATCGGCCTGTCCGCCCACTCCGGCATCCCCGCCTCCGTTGTCTCGCGCGGCAGCAAGGTCCACGTCATCTGGGGCGAGGCCACGGACCCCAGCGTGAAGGTGCCCGGCGTGCCTACATTCGTGGCGACCTACGACCGCGAGACGGGCAAGCTCGGCGCGCCCGCGTCGATCGGCCACGGCGCCCCCGCCAACGACGTCCACAACTCCCCCAGCATCACGATGGACAGCCAGGGCCACCTCCACGCCCTGGCCGGCACCCACGGCCGCCCGTTCCCCTACGCCCGCTCGCTGAAGCCCAACGACGCCGGCGGAGGCTGGACCAAGCCCGAGCCCGTCGGCGAGGGCCTCTCGCAAACCTACATCGGCCTGGTCTGCGGCCCCGACGACACGCTTCACCTCGCCTATCGCCTCTGGCGGTCAGGCATCGAGCCCTTCCCCGCCAGCCACTACGCCACCCTCGCCTACCAGCGCAAGCGCCCCCGCCAGCCCTGGGAGTCTCCGAAGGTGCTCATCGTGCCCCCATTCTCCGAATACAGCGTCTTCTACCACCGCCTCACCATTGACCGCAAGGGCCGCCTCTTCCTCTCCTACGACTACTGGTCCACCTACTGGTTCTACCGCAACGACCACTTTGGCCGCCGCCGCGCCCTCCTCATGTCCCCCGACGGCGGCGATACATGGAAGCTTGTCGAGACAAGTGATCTGATGTAGGGGCAGGAGGCGGCATTGACAATACACATTCAAGTGGTTATCATGTGTATGCACTGGGAGGAGGAGACCTCGCGATGAAGCGCACGAATGTTGTTCTAGACGAAGAGCTCGTGGGCACGGCCAAGACCCTTACGGGGATTCGGACGACCCGTCAGGTTGTGGATCACGCCCTGCGCGAGTTGGTCAGGCACCGCCGCCAGCGCCGGCTCCTCAGTCTCAAGGGGCGCATCCACTGGGAGGGCAGTCTGGACGAAATGCGCCGCGGGAGAATCCAGTCGTGACGATGGTGGACACGACTGTATGGGTGGACTACTTCCGCGGCACGCCGACGCCAGAGGTTGCCTGGCTCGAGAACGCCATCGCGGATGATGCGGACCTCTGCGTGTGCGGCACTGTGCTCACCGAGGTGCTCAAGGGGGTTCGTTCAGATGCGGAGTACCGCGCCGTGCGCGCTGCGATGGACAAGCTTGTGTACCTCGAGACCTCCCGCGGAGACCATATGCGGGCAGCCCAGATCTACCGAGCCGTCCGTAAGAACGGCCAGACCGTGCGTAACAAGCCAAACTGCATCACAGCTGCCTGCGCCATCGCGCACAATGTCCCCCTGCTCCAGTCCGATAGGGACTTCCAGATGATTGCCAGCGTATCTAAGCTGCGGCTCATCGCCCCGTAAGGAGGCGCCTGTGGCCAACCCCGTGCCCCGAAACCGCGGCTATCGAACGTTCATGTATCTGCCGGCCGATCGCGTGCCCGACGTGGAGTTCGGCTGCTGGCCCCAGACCGTCCGCGCCTGGGTGCCCGATGGCTTCCCCAAGGACTGGGCGGCCGAGATCGGCGAAAACATGTTCCACGCGCGCTTCAACGAGTTCATCGGCACCGACCGCGACGAGGGTGGGGCAGGCATCCCCATCCACCTCGGCATGGACCCGGCCTTCGAGCACAAGGTGCTGGAAGAAGACGCCCTGACCCAGATCGTCCAGGACAGCTCGGGCATCATCGCCCGACGCTGGAAGGGGGGCGTCCAGGAATCCTCCATCCCCCAGTTCCTCGAGTTCCCCGTCAAGGACCGCAAGAGCTGGGCGGCGATGAAGGAACGCTACCGCCTCGACGACCCCGCCCGCACGGTCTCCGCCGAGGCAATCGAGAAGGCCCGCAAAGCCGCCGCCGAGGGCTGGACCGTCGGCGCCTGGGCCTGCGGCTTCTACGGCGCACTTCGCAACTGGGTCGGCACTGAGAACCTCTCCTACCTCCTCTACGACGACCCGGCCCTCTGCCACGAAATGGCCGATCACTGGGCAGAGCTCATCCTCGCCTCGCTCCGCCAGGTGCCGCCCGACGTGCCGATCCACCAGTTCGGCTGGTGGGAGGACATGGCCTTCAAGGGCGGCCCACTCGTCAGCCCGAAGACCTTCGACGACTTCTTCGTCCCCCCCTACCAGGCCGTGATGGACGAGGCGCGGCGCCACGGCTGCATGCTCTCCCACGTGGACTGCGATGGCAACATCCACGGCCTCGTGGCCAGTTGGATTCGCGTCGGCGTGAACATCATGTTCCCCTGCGAGGTCGCGGCCGGCACCGACATGTTCCGCATGCGTCGCGAGTTCGGCGCCCGAGTCCGCCTCCAGGGCGGCGTGGACAAGGTGGCCGTGGCGAGGGGCAGGGACGCCATTCGCCGCGAGCTCGACCGCATCGAGCCGCTTCTCGCCGAGGGCGGCTTCATCCCCCATCTCGACCACCTGGTGCCCCCCGACATCTCGCTGCCCAACTACATGTTCTACCGCGAAGAAAAGAAGAAGCTCATCGGGAAGAGGCCATGACGCGTGAGAAGGGCCTCGTCCCGCGTGAACAAGAGGCTCTCGAGCGTCCGCACTTGCCCACCTCTGCGTAAGGAACCGAGTTCCCGAGCACGGTCATTCCGAGCGGAGCCTTGCGAAGTCGAGGGATTTCTCCCCTCCGGCGGCCCAAGAGAGATGCCTCGACAAGCTGGGCATGACCTCGCGTCAGTGGTCGCGCCATAAGCTCTTCGCGGTTCTTGCCTTGGTGGCCGCGTTCGGAAGTACGGTGACGTATCAAGCGCCACCGAGCGGCCATGCTGCGGGGGGCTTGGGGGGACGCAGAAGTCCCCCCAAGGGGTGACAGTGGAGCGGTGGGGCACCTGGCTGCGAGCAGCCAGGTCCGGTGCAGCACCGCGAAACGCCAGAGGGGCGGTAGCCCCTATGGAAGTGCTTCGTTTCGGCGGCCAACATACGTCACTGAGATTGCGAAACGAAGCATTTAGGGCGCTCGGAAACCACGATCTAGCGTTGTAGTGTTACAGGCGCTGTGCGCGGTCGGCGCAGGAGCGGAGGGCGGCGGTGACGCGTGCGGCGAGGTCGGAGCGGTCGCAATCGCCCGCCAGGATGGGTTCGCCAATGTAGAGCCGGAGCCGGGCGCGGTGGAGGCGGCGCTGCCCAGGGGGCAGGAGGCGCTCGGTGCCGGCGATGCCCACGGGCACGATGGGCACGCGAGCACGCCGCGCGAGGAGGGCCACGCCCTGGCGGGCCTCGCGGACGGGTCCCTGCCGGGTGATGCCGCCCTCGGGGAAGATCCCGATCGCTCCGCCTCGGGCCAACACGCCCTCGGCTGCCCGCAGGACATCCTTGTTCATCCCCGCCTGCTTGACCACCAGGACGCCCCAGAACCGGACGAGCTGGTGGACGACGGGTAGGTAGTAGAACTTGTCGCCCATCAAGTAGGTCAAGTGGCGCGGCACGAACGTTTGGAGGATGACCGAGTCGGCAAGGCTGGCGTGGGTGGACGCGACGATGACGCCGCCGCGGAGGGGAACATGCTCTTCGCCGACCACCCGGACGCCGCAGAGGGCGCGAAGGATGGCGCGCACCGGGGTGCGCAGGTTGTAGAAGAGCAGCACGCGGGCAAGGCGCCCCCACGGCCCAAGGGGTCGCGGCTGTTTCTCCTGAGGGGCGTTCGCCACGGCGTCGCTCGAAGCAAGGAACCCGCCAGAGGCGGGAAGTGCCAAGGGTCAAGTGCCAAACAAGTGTCAAGTCACAAGGGTGTGCTGCCCCAATCGAGCCCCCAGTTCGGAGTGCGGCCTTTAGGCCGTATCTTGTGTCCTTGTGCGGCGCGCTACGGGCTGAAGCCCGCACTCCGAACCGTTCGCGCGCGAGCGCTCGATTCGGGCAGAGCACCCACAAGTGACAAGGGGCAAGGGGTGAAGCGTGACTTGG
>VGYV01000745.1 GCA_016872855.1 Planctomycetota bacterium | reverse complement strand
CTTCGCTCGGCTAGGCGGGCACACCGCCCGTCGAGCGGGTGGGTGACCTGGGGGATGCCGATCGGCTCGCCTTCGAGGGTGTCGCTGCGTTCTCCGGGAGGGCCGTGAAGAATGGGCTCGTCTCCGGCCCCGGGTTCTACCTGGCCGCGCACCCCTGCGCCCCGCTCGCCGAGTACCTCGCAGCCGTGCGCGAGCGCGTGCTCCTGGGCTATCACTACAACGGCTTCCCTGACACGACGGTGGACGTGTCGCTCGACAGGCCGGCGGGGAAGGTCCGCGTGCGGGTCAAGGAGGGGCCTCAATACGTCAAGGGCGCGGTGCGACTCGTCGGGGTGAAGGCGCTCGACGCCGAGGGACTCCGCCGACGCCTGACGGAAGCGCCGCTCCCCCAACCGACACGGGCCGGGCTGCCGGGGGTCGAGGAGTCGGTCCGCGAGGTCATGGGACACTGGGTGCCGGGCATGTCCGCGGGCTTCGACGAGCCCACGCTGGCGGCGATCGCAGCAAAGGTCAAGCGGGCCTACGCCGACGCCGGGCACTTCTTCCCCCGGCTCAAGGTGCGCGTTGTCCCCGAAAAGGGCACGCCTCAGGCCCACCTGCTCGTCGAGGTCGAGGACGAGGGGGCGCGAGCCACCCTGCGAGACGTGGACATCATGGGCCTTCGGCGCAACACGGAGGAGGAACTGCTGCGGTTCCTGGGCATCAAGCCGGGCATGCCGCTCAACGCGGCGGCCATCGCGGCGATGGAGGACAAGCTCTGGCGCTCCGCCAGGTTCCTTGTCCACCAAGTGTCGCTCGACCCGCCGGAGGACGCCAGCGGGGCAGTGCGGCTGCGCCTCCAGCTCCGCGAGAGCCGCGACGCCCCACCGCTGGGGACTGAGCTTTCGGCGCCAGCGCGGGCGCTCCTGCGCGTCAGTGACTGGCTGGCGGCGTTCCCGGCGGGCGACCGTGACGCCGTGGTGACCGTGGCGGCCGACGGCGTGTCGGTGGAACTCGTCGTGTCGCCGCGCCAGGGGCTGCTCTTGCGTGGGCGGATGGCTGGCGCGCCAGGGCGCGGCGCCTGGGACATCTTGGCCGTGCTTGCCTCCAAGCAGCTCGGCATCTTCTCCCTTGCCGGCGAGCCGCGCGGATGGACCATCACGGAGGACATCGGGCTTGTGGCTTCTTTCGGGCTCGTCGGAGTGCCCGAGGACCCCGACACGCCACGGTTGCAGTACGCCGTGCGATTCGGCCTCGGGTTGAGGAGCTCCGCCGCGCATCGGGACACCGAGCCGTTCCGCCTCGACCTGGGGCTGGCCCCCGTGGCCTTCGCCGGCCAGGCCTACGCCCCAGATGTCTCGTGCTCGATTGCGAACGGGGTGCTGACGCTTCGCGGGCCGAACTCGCACTGGCAGTTCGACGAGGCGACGGGCGAGCTGCGCGAGGGCACCATAGTCAAAGCAGCGGAGTTGCTGCCCACCTTCGTTGTAAAGGTCCGTGTCCGCCTGGAGGCCGGCCGCTTCGCCGCGCTGCGCAAGGAGGCCGAGGCCGCCGCAGCGGGGAGGATCAAGACACTCACAATGGGCGAGGCGGATGCGACGGCCGCGCAGGCTCTCCTCGTCGAGGCCCTGGCGTTACTGGGAGCGACTGCGGAACAGCGGGCGAGTGCCACCCGCCTCGCGGCGGCGCTGGCCGAGGAGGTCGGGGCCTCCCTCGACAGCCTGGCCCCTGACGAGAAGCCGATCGAGGGGCGGCCCTTCGACCTCCCCCTGCCGGTCGGACAAGGCACAGGCGAGGGGCTGGTGCAGTGGTTCGCTCTGCGGGTCCTGCCCGCGACCGACGCCCTGTTTCCTCGCTGCTCGTGGCCCTGGATGCTGGCCCGCGAGGCAATCCTGGTCGCTTGCGGCATGGGGAAATATACGGGCGAGGTGCTTCCCATGCTCTACGGGTCGGACCAGATGGGGCCAGTCGGCTTCCTGGCCACGGCGCGGCTGCTCTCCCTGGTGAACCCCCGCATGGCCCGCGCCTTCGCCGCCAGGGGGCTCGAGAGGCTCTCGGTCGCGGAGTTCCGCAAGGACTACCGCATCCTCCTGACGGGCGACACGGCAGCGGCTCGGCTCGCGCGACGCCTGGCGGCCCGGCTCGCCGAGGCCCGCGGCGAGGACTGCGAGGCCGTGGCAGCGCTTCTGGGGCCTGCGGCGGGCGGGCCGTTCCGCGAGTTCGCCCGCCTCCTCCGCGAGCGCCCCAAGGACAAGGCTCCCGCCGACGTGTTGCCCGCCGCCCTCGACTACTGGTGGGACGCCTTCCTGAAGGAGCAGGTCCGAACAGGTCTCCAGCGCCTTGCTCCCCCGCCAGCCAAGTGAGCGCTCCGCACGCCGATGGCCAAGACTGCCTGAAGGCAGGACTCCGAACAAAGAGCGCCGCGCGTTCGGAGTCCTGGCTTCAGCCAGTCTTCCGTTCGCCGGTGCCCGGTTGACCCACCCCCGCAGAAAGCGTATCCTTGCCCGCCGAGGCCGGGGAGTGTCGCCTGCCCCTTCCCCCATTGAAAGGAGGACTGTGGCGTGAAGAACTTCGATTCGCTGTTGAAGCTGGTGGCCCACCAGCCGCGGCGGCGCATCGCCGTGGCCGCGGCACAGGACCACACGGTGCTCGAGGCCGTGAAGGACGCCGAGGAGCGCGGCCTCGTCGAGGGCGTGCTCTTCGGCGACCGCGAGGGCATCCACGCCGCCGCCAAGCGGGTGAAGTACTCGCCGCGCGACGCCGCCGTCGTGCACGAGCCCGACCCCGTCAAGGCGGCCCTCGGCGCCGTGGCAATGGCCTCCAAGGGCGAGGCCGACATGGTGATGAAGGGCTACCTCCACACCGACGACTTCCTGCGCGCCATCCTCAACAAAGAGGTCGGCCTGCGCACCGGCTCGATCATGAGCCACGTCTTCATCGCCGAGAACCGTGAGATGGACCGCTTGCTCTTCATCGCCGACGGGGCGATGAACATCGCGCCGACCCTCGAGCAGAAGGCGGCCATCCTGCTGAACACCGTGCACATCGCCAACGCCTTCGGCGTGATGCGGCCCAAGGTGGCCGTGATGGCCGCCGTGGAGCTGATCAACCCCGCGATGCCCGCGACGCTCGAGGCCGCGGCCCTCGCGCAGATGAGCCGCAGGCGCCAGTTCTCGGTGGATTGCGAGGTGGACGGCCCGTTCGCCCTCGACAACGCGGTGAGCGAGCTGGCGGCGAAGCACAAGAAGATCGCGGGGCCTGTGGCGGGTGTGGCCGACGTGTTGCTCGTGCCCTGCATCGAGGCGGGGAACATGCTGGCGAAGGCCCTCGTCTACCTGGGCGGCTGCCGCCTGGCGGGGCTGCTTGTCGGGGCGAAGGTCCCCGTCGTCCTCACCAGCCGGTCCGACAGCGCGGAGTCGAAGCTCCTCAGCATCGCCTCGGCCGTCTTCACGATCAACCTCCAGCGCACCCTCTGGCTCAAGGTGGGCAAGGTCCACTACTGAGGAGGGCAGCAACACCCATGCCTGACAAGCAGAAGCCGAAGTCGGGTAGGGTGCGGATTTGCCCCGCCTGCAAGGGGACGGGATTGGACAAGTCGCTCCATCGGCGCTACACGTCTGGCGGGCGTAACGACCGGCGCTGTAGGGTGTGCGATGGCCAATGCTACCTGGAGGCCCAGGAGGACCGAGAGGCGCCGTCTTGACAGCCAGTCGCATCCCGCGAGGACGTCACTTGGAAGGCCCCTGGCTGTGCAGCCGGAGCCGCCGCTGCTGATAGGGACGGGGAGCCAAAGTTGTGAGTTGTGGGCCGTGTTGCCCAAACGGTGAACTTGTTGGGAGTCCCGCCTTCAGGCGGTCTTCTCCTGCTCCAATCCGCCTAACCCGCATTTCTCACCACCTCTGAAGTCCCGAAGGGACGCAAGGCTCTAGCCGGCGGCGTAAGCCGCCGGATCGCTGGTGGAGAGCGGCCAGCCCCGACGGGGCGGCACGACAGCGCGCCCCTTCCGC
>VGYV01000744.1 GCA_016872855.1 Planctomycetota bacterium | reverse complement strand
CCCCACCCGCGCTTGACTGCCGCCCCGCTCCGCGCGATACTCACACCCGCCCTCAGCAACGGCCACCCACGCAAGCGAGAGGCGGCCCATGCCCGCGCCCCAGGCCATCGCCGAACTCGTCGAGCGGTTCACCCACAACCTCGACGCCTATCGCTCCGGCGCCTACAAGGAGTCCCAACTCCGCCAGGAGTTCGTCAACCCCTTCTTCAAAGCCCTCGGGTGGGACGTTGATAACGAGCGGGGCTACGCGGAGGCCTACAAGGAGGTGGTGCACGAGGACGCGCTGAAGGTCGGCGGCGCCACCAAGGCCCCCGACTACTCCTTCCGCATCGGCGGCGCCCGCAAGTTCTTCGTCGAGGCCAAGAAGCCCTCCGTGGACATCGCGGGCGAGCCCTCCCCCGCCTACCAGCTCCGCCGCTACGCCTGGTCCGCAAAACTCCCCCTCAGCATCCTCACCGACTTCGAAGAACTCGCCGTTTACGACACCCGCGTGAAGCCCGCCCGCACCGACAAGGCGTCCACCGCGCGCGTCATGTTCCTCGCCTACACCGACTACCCGGCGCGCTGGGACGAGCTGGCCGCCCTCTTCTCCCCCGAAGCCATCCGCAAGGGGGCCTTCGACAAGTACGCCGAGAGCACCAGGCGCAAGAAGGGCACGGCCGAGGTGGACGCCGCCTTCCTGGCCGAGATCGAGGCGTGGCGCACCGACCTCGCCCACAACCTGGCCCTCCGCAACCCCGGCCTCACCCAGCGCCAGCTCAACTTCGCAGTCCAGGCCACCATAGACCGCATCGTCTTCCTCCGCATCTGCGAGGACCGGGGCGTGGAACCCTACGGACGGCTCCAGGCCCTCCTCAACGGCGAGCGCGTCTACCCCCGCCTCTTCGAGCTCTTCGAGCGCGCCGACGAGCGCTACAACAGCGGCCTCTTCCACTTCGCCCCCGAGCCCGGCCGCACCGCGGAGCCCGACACCCTCAGCCGCACCATCGTCGTGGACGACGCGGTGTTGCGCGACATCCTGCGCCGCCTCTACTACCCCGAAAGCCCCTACGAGTTCTCCGTCCTCCCCGCCGACATCCTCGGCCAGGTCTACGAACAGTTCCTCGGCAAGATCATCCGCCTCACCCCCGGCCACCGCGCCGTCGTCGAGGAAAAGCCCGAGGTCCGCAAAGCCGGCGGCGTCTACTACACCCCCACCTACATCGTGGACTACATCGTCGCCCACACCCTCGGCCCCCTTCTCGGCAATGTGGCACAGCCGCCGTCGGCTGTGGGTGAGAATGTAGCACAGCCGCCCCCGGCTGTGTCCGGGTTTGGAGTCCCGCCTTCAGGCGGCTCTTCTGAAGACCGCGTAAACGCGGGACTCCGAACGCTCACAGCCGAGGGCTGCTGTGCCACACGGGCCATCACCCCCAAGCAGGTCGAGAAACTGCGCATCCTCGACCCCGCCTGCGGCTCAGGCTCCTTCCTCCTGGGCGCCTACCAGTATCTCCTCGACTGGCACCTGGCCTGGTACACCGCCCACGACCCTGAGAAATGGGCCAAAGGCCACAGCCCCGCTCTATACCAGGTCTCCGGCCCTCCGTCGCCTCTTCCCAATCTGCAATCTGAGATCTGCAATCTGCAATCCTCTTGGCGCCTGACCCTTGCCGAGCGCAGGCGCATCCTCCTCAACAGCATCTTCGGCGTGGACATTGACGCCCAGGCCGTCGAGGTCACCAAGCTCTCCCTTCTCCTCAAGGTCCTGGAAGGCGCCTCGCGCGAGGTGATCGAGAGCCAGCTCAAGCTCTTCCATGAGCGCGCCCTGCCCGACCTGGCCTCAAACGTCAAGTGCGGCAACAGCCTCATCGGCCCCGACTTCTACAACGGACAGCAAGGCACCCTCTTCGACGACGAAGAGCGCTACCGCATCAATGACTTCGACTGGCACAAAGGATTCCCCACCGCAATGAAGGCTGGCGGCTTCGACGCCATCCTCGGCAACCCGCCCTATGTCCGCATCCAGACCCTCCGCCAGTGGGCGCCAGAGGAAGCCGAGTACTACAGGCGCCGCTACACTGCCGCCCGAAAGGGCAACTACGACCTCTATGTCGTCTTCGTGGAGCGTGCCTTGAGCTTGCTCAGCCCCCACGGGCGGCTTGGCTTCATCCTGCCGCACAAGTTCTTCAACTCCAAGTACGGCGAGCCGCTCCGAACCCACATCGCCACAGGCAGACACCTTGCAGAAATCGTCCACTTTGGCTCCCAACAGGTCTTCCGCGGCGCTACCACCTACACATGCTTGCTATTGCTCGAGATGGCCGCACGCACCCGGTGCGACTTCACGAGAGTTGACGACATCGAGTCATGGCGGGAGAAGGGCACAGCAGCGAAGGGCACTATCGCGCTGGGCGCGCTCACGGGCGCCGAATGGAACTTCGTCGTGGGACCGGAGGCCGAGCTATACGAGCGCCTCCTCGCACAGCCCGTCACACTGGGCCAGATCGCGGACATCTTCGTGGGCATTCAGACGAGTGCGGACGATGTCTTCATCATGGAGCTCGTGGAAGCCAGACGCCGAACGGTGGTCCTGAGGTCAAGAGCCTTGGCAAGACGGTGGGAGTTCGAGACGGGGATCGTACGCCCCGTGGTCAGCGGCACGGACATTGGCCGGTACGCGCCATTGCCGCGCAGGCAGTATACGCTCTTCCCATACTCGGTGCGTCGTGAGGCGCCGACCCTCATGTCTCTCCGCTACCTGGAGGGACGATACCCAAGGGCGGCGGAGTACCTCGTCCTGAACAAGAAGCGGCTCCAGGAGAGGGAGGACGGCAAGTTCAAACGAGGCGACTGGCACCGCTTCGGGCGCAATCAGAACGTGGGCATCCAGGGTCGTGTGAAGATCTGTGTCCCGAGACTTGTCGAGACACTGCACGCTACATACGATGCGGATGGGAGCCGCGTGCTTGACAACGTGGACGTGGGCGGCGTGACGCTCAAGGAGCCTTACCAGGCGCAGGGGCTCCTCTCCATACTGGCTCTGCTCAATTCCAGGCTGCTTCGGTGGTACTTCCCGTGCGTCAGCGCCCCGTTCCGCGGCGGCTGGCGCTCGGCCAACAGGCAGTTCCTGTCCCGGCTCCCCATTCGACTCATAGACTTCTCCGACCGGGCCGACAAGGCCCGTCATCAGCGCATCGTGCAACTGGCCGGGCACATGCTCACGCTGCACAAGAAGCGGCCCACCGACTGGACTGCCCATCAGCATGTGGTGCATGACCGCTACATCGCCGCCATGGACCGCCAGATTGACCGGCTCGTATACGAGCTGTACGGCCTGAGCGACGCGGAGATCAAGATCGTGGAGGAGGCGACGGGGAAGTAGTGGGGCCGAAGGGTGGAAACGACAGGCGAGATGGGTACAATGGATGTGTGGCGACGGACAGGAGATATGCGATGACCAAGACGATGTTGCTCCGACGGGCGAGCCGCCGACTCAAGGGGCTGTCGGAGGAACGCCTGCGGTTGGCCGACGGGTTTCTGGCGTATCTGGAGGAAGAGGACGCGACGGAGGAGTTGCTGCGTATTCCCGGCTTCGCCGAGGAGTTTGAGGAGGCAGAGCGGGACATCGCGGCCGGCCGCCTGACGCCAGCCGAGAAGCTGCGGCGGAAGTTCTGAGATGTACCGCTGTCCCGAAGGGACTGGAGTGGGTGGCCGGCGGCTTCAGCCGCCGGATCGCGGCCCACACGCGGCCCAGTCCCGAAGGGACGGCAGAAGCCTTCACGGACGCGGCGCGGCACAGGTGTCTGCCGTCCCTTCGGGACTTCGCTGTCTCTCGCGCACGAGTCCGGCGGCTAAAGCCGCCGGCAACCCACTATGCTCCCTCTGGGAGCAAGACACCGGGATGGCGGCCGTCTAGTCCCTTGAGCCGCCGGCAACCCACTATGCTCCCTCTGGGAGCAAGACACCGGGATGGCGGCCGTCTAGTCCCTTGAGCCGCCGGCAACCAGATCGGAAG
>VGYV01000743.1 GCA_016872855.1 Planctomycetota bacterium | reverse complement strand
GCTGGTGGGGGAGCCGATGAGCGCGATCACCGCGCCGCTGGGGGCCAACGACGTGCACCTCTTCCAGCCCCGCGGCGGGCACATGGGCAACTTCATCGAGTGCGTGCGCACGCGGGGCCGGACGGCGGCGACGGTTGAGATCGGCCACCGTTCGGCCACGGTGTGCCACCTGGGCAACATTGCGATGACGCTGGAGCGGAAGCTGCGCTGGGACCCGAAGGCCGAGGAGTTCCCCGGCGACGCGGAGGCGAACCGCATGCGGCACCGTCCCTACCGCGAGCCGTACACGCTCTGACGCCCCCGCCCGGAGGTGTGACACGGCTGGCTTGTCCAGCCGTGGGGTCTGCGGCCGCGCACATCCGAGAAGACACGGCTGGGCAAGCCAGCCGTGCCACGCCCTTCGCCTGGCGCTATCTGCCCAGCAGCTTGGCCACGGTGTCGCGGAGGAGGTCGGGGTCCACGGGCTTCTCCACGTAGGCCTCTGGCTCGCTCTCGTAGTAGTCGCCCATCTCCTTCGCGGAGAAGCCGATGCCCGTCTTCTGGCGCACGCCGGTGAGCATGATGACGGGGATGGCCTTCGTGGCGTCGTCGCGCCGCAGCTCATCGAAGGCCGCGAAGCCCGTCTTCTTGGGCATCTGAACGTCGAGGATCACGAGGTCGGGCTTCTTGGCCCGCGCGGCGGCCAGGGCCGCCTCGCCGTCGGGCGCCTCGAGGATCGCGTAACCGTCGTCCTCCAGGGCGGCCCGGACGAACTCTCGCATGTCCGCCTCGTCGTCCGCGATCAATACAGTCTTCCCCTGCAACGCCATCGGTTCTCCTTCCGCCCCGGCCCGTTGGGAAGTGGGAACGATATGCTCAAGCGCCGCCCGCTTGCCCCTTTCTTATAGGGCGAAGGCGCTGCCGTGTCAAGTCGCCTTCCTCAGCCAGGGTCTCTACCAATGGTGGATCATGTGCCCCTGGGTCGGGAACCAGATGACGTCCACAAGGAAGCACAGGCCGATGCCCACGACGTAGCCGAGCAGCATGCCCAGGAAGAAGGGCCGTGCCTTGCGGTAGAGGATCATGCCGCCGGTCTTGAGAATGATGGCCTTGGCAATCCAGGTGAGGAAGATGGAGAAGGCGCACGACGAGATGGCCCAGCCGCTGGCGAAGCAGAAGCCGATGGGGTGAACGGGCCACCAGAGGAAGCGGTATTTGAGGAAGCTGACGGCGGCCATCACAGCCGCTCCGATGCCCATGCACTGGAGGCGGGCGAAGTCGGTGCCCTGCGGGTTCTGGAGCTTTCGGACGTATTCGCCGAAGAAGGCGATGTTGCCGCCCTGTATCTCCCAGCAGCCGGTGGTCGCGCCGCCCTTGGTGTAGCAGATGCTCATCGTGAGGTAGATGGCCAGGACGAAGCATACGGCCATCGTGAGCACGCTGGCGCCCGTGACGATGCGGGGCCGCGTCCGCAGCTCGCCCGCCACGCGATGGGCGTGCATCGTGGCCGTGGAGAGCACCGGCTTGTTGTCGCACCAGATGGCGAACGTGGCCGCGATGGCGATCAGCCCCGCCGGGCCGATGCCGTCCGTGCCCACCGTGTGGGAGACAAAGGTGTGCGGCGTCATCGGCGCCCGCACGTAGACCAGCCCGCACTGGGCCACCACCTTGCACACGCCCACGTAGACCACCAGGAAGCCCAGGCCGTAGACCAGCAGCGTCGGGCCGTTCATCCCCAGCCGCGAGAGCCAGGCCGCGACCAGCCCCGCGCCGACCAGGAAGCCGACCACCGCCGTGCGATAGCTCATCGGCTCCCGCGAGTCGTCCACCTCGCACCGCGGGTTCCACGCCTTCCGCACCACGTCGCGCAGGTGGCCCCGCGCCATCCAGAGGCTGAGGCCGACGAAGACGAGGAACGCCCCCTGCTCCTCCCAGGCGATGATGACGGTCATGCCGTCCCACATGTCCGTCGGGCCAAGCGTCAGCCCCAGGCGGTTCTGGATGCCGACCTGGAGGATGGCCAGGAAGTGGAAGAGCCATACGCTCATGAGCACGTCGAGCGGCGTGAGGAAGGCGAAGCCGATGACGAAGAGATTCACGTTCGTGCGCAGGGAGGGGAACCCCTGTCCGATCTGGAGGAAGCCCTGGCCGTGGATGATGGGGAACGTGGGGAACGCGGGGTCGAAGAAGCTGATGATGTTCCAACTGATGGCGAAGAGCGCGAGGCCGAAGCCGATCCAGAAGAGGCGATTCGTCATGAAAGCGGGGAGCCGCCCCTTGCCCGGGCGGATCATGTCGAGGGGCACCTGGGCGAGGGGGAAGGCGAGGCGCTCGCGCTCGGCCCACTGCTTGCGGAGGATGGCGGTGAGACACGTCGTCGCCAGCGCGATGCCCACGAGCAGCATCGCCCACCACAGGAGCGGCATCACCCACACGCCCCAGGGAATCCCCTCGCCCTTGGGCAGCCCCTGGAAGAACCACTGCATCTCGCCCGCCTCGTTGGGCGGGAAGGCCCATCGCGGCAGGTGGGGCAGCAGCAGGTGCTGCCACTGATTCTCCGGCGTCGCAAAGTAGTACGGCGTGGCCAGCACCGACGGGATGAAGCCCGCCATCGAGAGCGTGGGGAACACCGAACCGATGAGCGTCATCGAGAAGACGACGATCAGCTCCTCCTTGCGGAACGCGTGGCGGGGCGCGAGCAGCCGCACGAGCGGCACCACGAGCATCGCGAAGCACGTGAAGGGCACCATCGCGCCCATCGGCAGGTAGCCGAACGTCAGCCGCGACGACACGAAGATGTAGTCCGACGCGAAGACGTAGAGGTTCACCACCGCCGCGAGGCCTAGCCCCACCGCGAACGCCAGCCACCATCTGGGGGTCACGTCCTCGCCTGTCAACTACCTGCCCGCCGGGCCAAGAGAGAAGGTAAAATGGCTCCGGGTAAGATGATAAGAGGAAGAAGGGGTTGGGGTCAAGAAGGGATCAGTGTGAAGTCGAGGCAGAGAAGAGAAAGGCAAAATGATTCCGGGCAAAATGATGAGAGCAAGAAGCGACCGGGGTGTGAAGAAAGGAAACCGAGGCCGACAAAGAGCCTCCAGCGTTGGGGGCTGGTGTCTCTATTGCCCTTTCTTCTCTTCTCCTATCATTATACCCGGAATCACTTTACCTCATTTCTTCTCCCGCTCGGCGCGCTTGCGGGCCTCCTCGCGCTGGACGTGGGCCTTGTAGGCCGCGTCGTAGGGGCCGAGGCCGATGTCTGCGGGCACCAAGTCCTTGTGCGGCTCGGGGGCATCGGGGGAGAAGACCTTGCGGACGGCGTCGAGGTAGCCGAAGCCGTATTGGCGGTAGGGCGCGATGTAGTGGCCTTCGCCCCACTCGTTCCAGTTGTCCAGGAGGAGCAGCCGGCTGCCGAGTTCGCTTGCGGGCAGCGTGGCGATGAACTCCTTGGCTTTCCGCAGGAGCGTCTCGTAGTCGGCGGGCGGAATGGTCCAGATGCTCCCCTCGTCGCGCCAGCCGCTCCAGCCCTGGGACACGGTGACGACCTGGGGGAGGATGCCCAGCTCCTGCGTCTTCCGGATGTTGGCCATCTGCGTCGCAATGGCCCGATCAGGCTTCGGGTGGTTCTGGATGTGCCAGCAGTAGGCGAAGGTGTAGTCGAGGCCGAGGCGTTTCATGAGCTTGAGGTGGTTGGGGTCGAGTCCGCGGTATTCGCCGAGGATGTAGAGGCCGTCGAAGCCGGCCTCGCGGCAGGCCTGGCGCATCCGCTCGAACGCCTTCGCCACGTTCCCCTCGCCCTTGAGGTCCTGCACGAGGAACTCGGGGCGGTAGATGAACAGCAGCGGCTTGCCGTCGAGCTTCAGGTAGCTCGGATGCTTGAAGTAGTTCTCGATCCAGAAGGGGAGCAGATTCGTCATCAGGTCGGCCTCGTCGGCGACGCCGGCCTTCCCGCGCGACTGGTTCTCCCACATGATCGTGAACTTCATCTTGGAGACGAAGCGCGACTTGAACAGCGCGTCGTGGATGGCCGAGCCGA